>NZ_AYJW01000035.1 GCF_000497205.1 Saccharopolyspora rectivirgula DSM 43747 | reverse complement strand
GGAACAGCTGCGAATAGCCACGGTGATCACTCGACTGGAAGGTGGCGCGGGGGTGCTGGCGCTGCGCGGAGTGGTCCGCTCTGCTGAGCGGCCCGGACCAGGCCCGCAGACCGTCCGGCCCGATCTCCGGACTGCTCGTCGTAGCGGCGTGCACGGTTCTCGGTCCCCCGATCGCACTGCTGGTCCTGATGCCGCTGCTGGGGGTTTCCGCGCAGCAGCTGGTGTCGCCCACGATCGAGCTGTCGACCCAGTTCGCCCTGCTGCTCAGCCACCTCGGGGCGCTGGTGCTGCTGCTCCTGTGGGTCCGGTTCAAGGAACGACGACCGGTGAGCAGCCTCGGACTGCGCCCCACCGGGCGCGTGAGCTGGTCCCTGCTGGCCGGGGGCGGGGTCGCGCTGCTGGTGCTGGCGGTGCCGCTGGCGGTCAACGTGCTCAGCGGGCAGTTCACCGTGCTGCTGCCGGTCCGGTTCGTCGGTGCGCTGCTGGCGCTGATCTGCTTCGCGGTGCAGGCCAGCACCGAGGAGATCGTCTTCCGCGGCTACTTGATGCAGGTGCTGTCCCGCAAGTGGGGGTGGGTGGCCGGGCTGCTGCTGCAGGCGCTGGTCTTCTCCGCCGCGCACCTGTTCAACGCGGGGATGAACGCGATCGCCGCGGTGAACATCTTCCTCATCGGGCTGCTGTTGGGCTGCTGGGCGCTGGGCGAGGGCGGCCTGTGGGGCGTTTGCGCTTTCCACACCGCGTGGAACTGGGCGCAGGGCAACGTGTTCGGCATCGAGGTGTCCGGGCTGGACCTGCGGCACACGGTGCTGGACCTGGACCCGGCTCCCGGGAGCCTGTCGGTGCTCACCGGCGGCGCGTTCGGCATCGAGGCGAGCTTGGTCACCACCGCGGTGCTGCTGGCCGGAACCGCGGTGGCGGGGTGGGCGTTGCGCCGGAAGCTGGTCGGCTGACGGTCAGAAGCGCCGGTTGGCCAGCACGGGCACCGCTTGCCGCGCCTCGTCGACGGCGGATTCGTCGAGATCGGTGATCAGGACGTCGGGGGCGTCGGCGAGCTGGGCGTGGACCGCGCCCAACGGGGTGGCCACCATGCTGTGCCCGATCCCGGTCGGGGCTTTGGTCTCCGGGGTGCGGCCGATGCTGCGCGGATCCGCCTGCCCGCAGGCGACGACCCACGACGTCGAGTCGAGCGCCCGCGCCCGGACCAGCAGTTCCCACTGCTCCCGCTTGCCCGGTCCGGCGCCCCAGGAGGCGGCGGTGACGATGATCTTGGCGCCCTTGTCGGCGAGCGCGGTGTAGAGCCCGGGGAAGCGGATGTCGTAGCAGGTGGTGACGCCGATCCGAACCCCCTCCAGGTCCACCGCGACCGGGGTGTCCCCGGGGGCGACCGTGCGCGACTCGGCGAAACCGAAGGCGTCGAACAGGTGGATCTTGTCGTAGCTGGTGTCCAGGCCGCGGCCGGTGATCAGCAGCGTGTTGGTCACCCGGCCGTCCGGGGCGGGGGTGAACATGCCGGCCACCACGGCGATCCCGGCTTCCGCGGCCAGTTCGCGGACCTGTTGCGCCCAGGGGCCGTCGAGCGGCTCGGCCAGCGGGGCCAGCTTCACCCCGAAGCACGCCATGGTGGCCTCCGGGAAGACGGCGAGCTGGGCGCCGGCTTCGGCGGCCCGTCGGATTCCGTCGGCGACCAGTTCCAGGTTCGCTCGCGGGTCCGGTCCCGACACCACTTGGCACAGCGCGATTCGCATCGGCATCTCCCACGTTCTCGGCTGCACCCCAGTCTTGCACACCGGAAATGCCGGAAATGCGGTTGCGAATCCGGTTCCGGAGCGCTCGGCAGCTGCTGCTCCCGCTCCTCCTGCGGTGGTCGCGCGGTGCGCGGCGGTCCGCTGTCGGCTGTGGGAGTGATCTCACGAGAAGCGGGAGCAGGTTATTGCCAATAAGTTGCAGTAACTTCTAGAGTGCAACTGTGCCTACTCGTCGCCAGTTCCTGTCCGCGGTGCCGGCCGCGCTGACCCTGTTCGCAGCTGGTTGCTCAGCCCCCACGGCGCCCGGGTCCGGGCCGTCGGACTCGCTGCTGTTGGCCGACGGGTTCGAGCCGGACAGCCTGCACCCCCTGCTCGGCTACGCCCAAGAGGGAGCCGGCAAGTTCTACGACGGGCTGCTGGCCTTCGACGGTCGGGGCGAGATGCGCCCGGCGCTGGCCACCGCGCTGCCGGAGTCCACTTCGGATGGGAAGCGGTGGACCGCGCGGCTGCGGCAGGGCGTCCACTTCCACGACGGAACCCCGCTCACCGCGCGGGACGTGGCGGCCACCTACCGGGCCGTGCTCGATCCCGCGTACGCATCGACCATCAGCTCCGATTACGCGATGCTGGGCGAGGTGCGGGAACTGGACGACCACACCGTCCAATTCGAACTGAAGTACCCGTACGCGCCGTGGCCGGCGAAGCTCGTGCTCGGCATCGTGCCGGCGAAGAGCCTCGCCGACCGCCGCCCGCTGGAGAACTCACCGCTGAACACCCGACCGGTGGGCACCGGCCCGTACCGCCTCGTCGAATGGCGGCGCGGGGACCAGATGCGCTGGGAGGCCAACCCGCAGCACTGGGCCGGCGAACCGGCGATCCGGAACGTCACCGTCGTCTTCGCCAAGGACGACAACACCAGGGCCCAGCGGCTGCGCACCGGTGAATTCGACGGCACCGTGCTCCCCCCGGTGCTCGCGGACAGCTCCGGGCAGGGCGGTTACCGCGTCGTGCACCACAAGACCGCCGACTACCGCGCCATCATGCTGCCCAACGACCACCCGGTGACCGGCGACCGGGCGGTCCGGCTGGCCCTCAACCACGCGGTGAACCGGAAGGGCATGATCGACGCGGTGCTGGGCGGGCACGGCGAGCCCGCGCACACCCCGATCCCCTCCTCGATGAGCGGCTACCACGAGCCCGCAGCGGTGTTCGCCCACGACCCGGCCAAAGCCCGCCGCATCCTGGACGACGCGGGCTGGCGCACCGGGCCGGACGGGATCCGGCAGCGGGACGGCCGCCGGGCCAGCGTCACGGTCATGTACTTCGCCGACGACAGCCTCCGCAAGAACCTGGCGCAGGCCTTCGCCTCCGACGCCAAGGAAATCGGCATCGAGGTGCAACTGGCCGGAGTGGACCGTTCCGCAGCGGCGGAGCGACTCGCCACCGAAGGCATCGTGCTGGGCGGCGGCAACCCGATCGACCCGGACCTGCAGGCGTACTCCAGCCTGCACTCGTCGGTCATCGGCACCGGCACCTACAACAACCCCGGCAAGTACCGGAACCGGGAAGTGGACGAGGCGCTGGACCGCGGCCGCCGCACCCTGGACCGGCAGCAGCGGGCCGAGCACTACAAGCAGGTGCAGCGCGCCTACGTCGCCGACCCCGGCCTGGTCTACCTGGCGTTCATCGACCACTCCTACGTGATGCGGGAAGGGCGCTGGTCCGGCTACCAACCGGTGGTCGAGCCGCACACGCACGGCACCACCTGGGGTCCGTGGTGGAACGTCGAGTCCTGGAAGCCGGTCGCGTGAGCCGCGCAGCAGCCGTTCGACGACTGGTGCTGCGGCGCCTGGCCTTCTCGGTGCCGGTGCTGGTGCTGGTGGCGTTCGTGGTCTTCCTGCTGGCCGCGGCTTCCCCGTTCGACCCGGTCTACCAGTACTACGGGGTGGAGATCTACAACGCCTCGGCGCAGGACGTGGCCCGGGTCCGCGAACAGCTCGGGTTGGACACCGGGGTGCTCGCCCAGTTCTGGAACTGGGCGAGCGGAGTGGCCAGCGGAGACCTCGGGGTTTCCCGGGCCTTCCGCCAACCGGTCGCGCAGGTCGTCGCGGAGCGTCTGCCGTGGACGATGCTGCTGGCCGCCACCGGCTTGGCGCTGGCCGTGGTGCTGGCCCTCGTGCTGGGCACCACCGCGGCGTGGCGGCAGGGCGGCTGGGTCGACCGGCTGGTGACCGGGCTCGGGCACGTGGTGGCCGGGCTGCCGCCCTTCGTGCTCGCGCTGCTGGCGATCGCGGTCTTCTCCCTGGCGCTGGGGTGGTTCCCGGTCGCGGGCCTGACCGACGGGGGCAGCGAGGTGACCTTCGGCCAGGTGGCGGGGCACCTGGCGCTCCCGGCCCTGGTGCTGGGCGTCTCCCAGGCGCCGTGGCTGGTGCTGCACGTGCGCCAATCGCTGCTGGAGTCCCTGACCGAGGACCACGTCACCGGAGCGCGCGCCCGGGGGCTGCGGGAACGCGTCGTGGTGCTGCGGCACGCGCTGCCCACCGCCCTGCTGCCCGTGGTGACCCTCACCGGTGTTCGGATCCCGGAACTGGTGACCGGGACCGTGCTGGTCGAGGAGGTCTTCTCGTGGCCGGGACTGGCCGGCGCGATCGTGACCGCGGCGACCGCGGTGGACTACCCGCTGCTGGCGGTGGTGACCTTGACGGCGACTGCCGCGGTGCTGCTGGGTTCGCTGCTGGCCGACGTCGCGGTGGTGCTGCTCGACCCGAGGGTGACCGCCGATGGCTGAGAACACCGACGTGCAGCTGTGGCGTCCGGCGGGCAGCACCAGGACCGGAATCCGGTTCGTCGCGTCCGGGGAACGCCGGGAGCAGTTCCGGCTGTGGGGATCGATCGCCCTGCTGGGTGCGCTGGTGTGCGCTGCGATCGTGGTCCCGGCCGTGGTCGGCGACCAGCCCGTGCGGTACGACTCGGTGCGGTTGGCGCCCGGCTCCGCCCACCCGTTCGGCACCGATTCGGCCGGTCGGGACCTGCTCGTGCGCTGCCTGGCGGGACTGCGGGTCTCGCTGGTGGTGGCGCTGGTCAGCGCGGTGACGTCCACAGTGCTGGGATCGGTGGTGGGCGCGGTGTCCGGGGCGCTCGGCGGTTGGCCGGACCGGCTGATGATGCGGCTGGTCGACGCGATCAACTCGATTCCGCACCTGCTGCTGGGCATCGTGATCGTGGCGCTGTACCGGGGCAGTCTGCTCGCGGTCGTGCTGTCCATCGCGCTGACCCACTGGACCGCGGTGGCCCGGATCGTGCGGGCCGAGGTGCTCTCCCTGCGGCAGCGGCCCTACGTGGACGCGGCGGTCAACGCCGGGGCGTCGCGCTGGTGGGTGCTGCGCCGCCACCTGCTGCCGGCCGTGGTGCCGCAGGCCGCGCTGTCGGCGGTGCTGCTGGTCCCGCACGCCGTGTGGCACGAGACCTCCCTGAGCTTCCTGGGGCTCGGCCTGCCACCGCACCTGGCCAGCATCGGCACCGTCCTCGGGGAGGGTCGGGAAGCGGTGCTGCTGGGTGCCTGGTGGATCGTGCTGTTCCCGTCGCTGCTGCTGCTGGTCACCACGCTGGCGGTGGCCGGTCTGGCGGCCAGCTGGCGGGATCGGATGATTCCGCGACGCAGATCGGAGCTGTCGCTGTGAGTGACCAGTTGCTGGAACTCGAGCGGATGTCGGTGCGGTTCCTGCTCGGCCGGCGCGGCGCGGTGCGCGCGGTGACCGATGCCTCGCTGAGCTTGCGGCCCGGCCAGGTGACCGCTCTGATCGGCGAATCCGGCTGCGGGAAATCGGTGCTGGCGGCCGCGCTGCTGGGGCTGCTCCCGGCCAACGCCCAGGTGCGGGGCAGGGCGCTGCTGGCCGACGGCACCGATCTGCTGAGCGCTTCGGACGAGGAGCTCACCCAGGTGCGCGGGCGGCAGGTGGGCCTGGTGCCGCAGTCCGCCGCGACGCACCTGACCCCGGTGCGCACCGCGCGCAGCCAGCTGGCGGAGACCGTGCGCGAGCTCGGCGGTCGACGCGGTGTCGAGGAACTGGCGCTGCAGGTCGGTTTGCGCCCCGAACAGCTCGACCACTACCCGCACGAGCTGTCCGGGGGAATGGCGCAGCGGGTGGCGCTGGCCCTCGCGCTGGCCGGGGACCCGCCGCTGCTGATCGCCGACGAGCCGACCACCGGCCTGGACCGGCCGCTGGTGGAACGGACGGTGGACCTGCTCGCCGAAGCCGCCGGCCAGGACCGCGCGGTGCTGTTGATCACGCACGACCTCGCCGCGGCCCGCCGGGTGGCCACCGACGTCGCGGTGATGTACGCCAGCCGCATCGTGGAGTCCGGCCCGGCGGACAAGGTCTTCGCCGATCCCTGGCACCCGTACACCGCGGGGCTGCTGCGGGCGTTGCCGGAGAACGGTTTCCAGCCGATCCCCGGGCAGCCACCGGTGCTGTCCGAACTGGATGAAGCAGAGCGGAAGTGGGGTTGCGTGTTCTGTCAGCGCTGTCCGGACGTGCCGGGGGTGCCCCCGTGCAACGGGAATCCGGACCTGGTGGAGGTCGGTGACCGTCGAGTCGCGGCGCACCCGCCATGCTGAGCGGTAGCGGACTGGTCGTCGGGTACCGGTCGGGCGAGCCGGTGCTCGACGGGATCGACATCGAGGTCCCGGCCGGCGCGGTGACCGGCCTGGCCGGCCCGAGCGGCTCGGGCAAGTCCACGCTGGCCCGGGTGCTGGCGCTGCTGCAGGCCCCGTGGTCGGGCCAGGTCGTGCTGGACGGGGAACCGGTCACCAAGTTCCGGCACGCCGCGCCGCGCCGGCAGCGGACCGCGGTGGCCCTGGTGTTCCAGCATCCCCGGGAGGCGGCGGATCCGCGGTTCACCTTGCGTGAGATCATCGCCGAGCCGCTGGCGGCGAACCGGGTCCCGGGGGACGTGGGCGCGCTGGCCGACGAGGTGGGGTTGACCGCGGAGCTGCTGGCCCGGCGACCGCACGAGGTCAGCGACGGCCAGCTGCAGCGGGCTTGCCTGGCCCGGGCGTTGGCGTTGCGCCCGCGCTACGTCATCTGCGACGAGATGACGGCCATGTTGGACGCTTCGACCGCGGCGGCCCTGGTGCAGGTAATGAATCGCCGGGTGGCGGAGGATAACACGGGTGTGCTCGCTGTTAGCCACGACGAGGGCCTGCTGAAGCACTGGGCGGACCATGTCGTTCAATTGGGTATCGCCCCGGTGTGACATCGTGTCCGGACGCGGAGCAGGGACCGCTCGGCAACACCGATGAGCTTTGAGGAGTCGACGTTGAGCGAGGACGAAGGCACCAGCTTCATGCAATGGCGGGAACGGGCCCAGGAGGAGGTCCGCCGCGACCAGCCGAAGCTCCGGGGGATCATGATCACCGCCGCGGTGGTGGTCGTGGTGGGCATCGTTGCGGGGGCGCTGATCCTGCTGCTGGCCTGATGCGGTGCCACCGCGCGGTGGCGTCTCAGGTGTCCCGGTCCAGCGGGGTGATCAGCAGGCGGGAGACCCGGTGCGCGTCCATGTCGCGGACGGTGAACCGGTGGCCGAGCGCCTCGATGGACTCGCCCACGTTCGGGACTCGCCCCAGCTGGCTGATGAAGAATCCGGCGACCGTGTCGTAGGGGCCTTCGGGCAGTTTGATCCCGGTCTGCTGCTCGAAGTCCCCGCGGTGCAGCAGTCCGTCGGCTTCGAAGCTGCCGTCGGCCCGGCGGCGGACCGGAACGGCGCTGGGGTCGTACTCGTCCCAGATGTCGCCGACGACTTCTTCGACGAGGTCTTCGACGGTCGCGATGCCGGCCGTCCCGCCGTACTCGTCCACCACCACGGCCAGGTGGCCGCCTTTGCGCCGCATCTGCGACAGCGCGGCCAGCACCGGTTTGCTCGCCGGGAGCGCGGTCACCGGCCGGGTGATGTCGCCGACGGTCCGGTCCCCGGCGCGCTGGCCGACGGTGAGCAGGTCGCGGACGTGGATGAAGCCGATGACGTCGTCGGCGGTCTCCCGGATGACCGGGTACCGGGAGTGGGGTTTGTCGCCGACCTGCTCGATCGCCTCCTGCAGCGTCGTCCGGTGGTCGAGGAAGTCCACTTCGGTGCGGGGCACCATCACTTCGCCGAGCACCCGGTCGGCGGCTTTGAAGGTGTCGGTCAGCAGCCGCCTCTCCTCGACGGTCAGCTGCTCGTTGGTGCGGACCATGTCCCGCAGTTCCTCTTCGGAAACCGCTTCCCCCGCGGCTCGGGGGTTCAGCCCCAGCAGCCGCACCACCGCGTCGGTGGACTTGGACAGCAGCCAGATCAGCGGGCGGAACAGGGTGGCCATCCGGTCCAGGACACCGGCGGTGAACAGCGCGACGGCCTCGGACTTCTGCAGGGCCAGCCGCTTCGGCGCCAGCTCGCCGAGCACCAGGGACAGGTAGGAGACCAGCAGCGTCACCAGCAGCAGGGCGACGGTGGCGGCCAGCCCGGCCGGCAGCCCCCAGCCGGTGAACACCGGTTCGATGCGGACGGCGATCGTCGCTCCGCCGTAGCTGGAGGCGAAGAAACCGGCGAAGGTGACCCCGATCTGCACGGCGGACAGGAAGCGGTTGGAGTCCTCCCGGAGCTGGGCGACCCGCTTCCCGCGGCGACTCCGCTCGGCCAACCTGCGCACCTGGCTGTCCCGCAGCGACACCAGTGCGATCTCAGCAGCTGCGAAGTAGCCGCCCACCAGCACGAACAGCAGCACGAGCGCGAGATTCCACGCAGCGGTGTCCATTCGCGCAGTATCGCACCGGTGTCGCTGGTGGACCCGGTGATGATCGGCTGTTCGCGCGGTTTGTCGGGTATGTTCGTCCGCGGCGATCTTGATCTTGACCGCGGGAGGTCCGGATGTTCAAGAAGATGTTGCAGGCCTTCGGCGTCGGCGGACCGGCGGTGGACACCGTGCTGGACGGGGCGCCGTGCCGGCCGGGCGGGGTGGCCACCGGCCAGGTGCGCCTCAGCGGGGGCAGCGCCGCCGTTGACGTCCAGAGCGTCGTGCTGACCGTCGTGGCCGAAGTGGAGTCCGAGGAGGCGGACCGCAACTTCACCGCGGAACTGCTGCGGGAAACCGCCAGCGGGCCCTTCCGGCTGGCCGAAGGGGAGACCCGGGAGATCCCGTTCCAGCTGCACCTGCCGTGGGAGACGCCGCTCACCGCGGTGGGCGGGGCCCCGCTGCACGGGATGCGGCTCGGCGTGCGCACCGAGGTGGCCATCGCCAAAGCGGTGGACAAAGGCGACCTCGATCCGCTGCTGGTGGAGCCGTTGGAGTCCCAGCAGCGCGTGCTGGACGCCGTGCTCGCGCTGGGCTGCCAGTTCACCGGAGCCGACGTCGAGCACGGTCAGATCTACGGGGTTCCGCAGCAGTACCCCTTCTACCAGGAGATCGAATTCCTGCCGCCCCCGCAGTTCGCCGGCCGGGTCAACGAGATCGAACTCACCTTCGTGGCGCGCCCGGACAGCTTGGACGTCGTCCTGGAGGCGGACAAGCGGGGCGGGTTGCTGCGACCCGGGCACGACGCGTTCGGCCGCTTCCACCGCACTCACGAGGACGCGCTCAACACCGACTGGGCGGCGGAGATCACCGGCTGGTTGGAGGCGGTGGCCGAGCACGGCGGTGCGCCGGGGTTCCTCCCGCACGGCGGGCACGACGGCGGGAGCGCGCTGGGCGGTGCTGGGGCCGCGCTGGGCGGCGCGGTCGCGGGGGCCGCTGCCGGAGTGGTCGGCGGCATGGTGCTCGGCGAAGTGGTCGACGAGATCGGTGACTTCTTCGAAGGGGAAGAAGGCGAGGAGGAGGACTGACCCCCGCGCGACCCGCCCACCGCGGGCGGGGTCAGTCCCGGGTGACCGCGCGCCAGTGCTGGCGCTTGTTCCGGTCCCGGAGCACGATGCCGTGCCGGCCGAGCTCCTCCCGCAGCGCCTGCTGCTGCCGGCGGTCGCGCCTGCGGATGGCCCGCTGCCGGGCGGCCAGCAGCTCGTTCACCCGCAGCGGCAGATCCGGGCTCTCGCCCTCCCAGAGCCGGTAGGAGTTGCGGTGGGGATCGCCGTCGGACCAGGGGTACTCGTGCTCGCCGAACGCCCGGCGCAACTCGGCGAGGGGCAACCCGACGCGGACCCGGTGCCGTTCACCGCCGGACTCGTCCAGCACCACCAGGTCCTGCTCGTCGAGGAAGACCGCGCCGATCCCGTCCCGGTCGAGCTCGACCTTCCGGTGGCCCTGCAGCAGGGTCACCGCGTCGGTGTCGACGACCACCGACACGCGTTCCTGCGCCCACAACCCGGCGAAGCCCAACCCGATCGCCGCTCCGCCCGCCACCACGGCGATCGTGCCCCACGGGTCGGAGCCGGAGGCGAGCAGTTTGAAAACCCCCTGGAAGGGCGCCCAGGACAGCGAGGCGACCCAGGTCGAAGCTAGCCGCAGCAACCAGCCGATCACCGCGCCGAGCACCGGGGCGCACACCCACGAACCGATGCGCTGCACGGCCGGCGGGGAAACGGTGATCGCGGTGTTGTCCGGCTTCCGAACGGGGTCTGCTGCCATACCGGCCATTATTCCGGTGGTGCCGGGCACCGGTGCTGGCGCGAGGCCCGCGGACCGGGCTCGCGCCAGCGCTCGGGCGTCAGGCGCCGGCCTCCCGCAGCAGGATGTCCACGGCGCCGTCGTTGCGCGCGGTCTCCTGCTCGATGACCTCGTCAGGCGGGTAGAAGCCGTCCAGACCGCTGCCGTCAGCGGGGTACATCTCCAGGCAGAACGCCAGGATCTTGTGCTCGCCCCACAGCCAGTCCAGGCTGTCGCCGTCGGTGATGTAGAGGTCGCTCGACTGCTGGGGCGTGTAGCCGTTGGAGTCGGCCATCTCGGTGCCGACCCGCTGGAACCGGTCGTACTCCTCCTGGGTCATGCCTTCGGTCACGTCGTCGGTGGTGTGCCCGAACGGCCACAGCACCAGCTCGGAGTAGGTGTGGAAGTCGATCGCGGCCTTGATCTGCTGGGTGCCGTCGACCACCCGCGAGTTGACGAAGTCGCGCAGCGCGGCGGTCTCCGGGGCCGAGAACGGGGCGCTCCCCCGGTAGGTCTCGGAGGAGGGGTTGTCGCTGGCCCCACCGCAGCAGCCCCACTTGTAGCCCCAGTTGCGGTTGAGGTCGGTGCCGCTGTCCTGCCGGTTCTTGCGCCAGCCCTGGTACTGGCCGGACGCGATGTCGTAGGTGGAGCCGTCCGGGTTGGCCATCGGCACCACCCAGATCTCCCGGCTGTCCACGGACTCCCGCACACCGCTGTCGGTGGCGTAGCCGTCGGTGAACCGCTGCACGATGTGCAGGCACATCTCGGTGGTGAGGTGCTCGCGGGCGTGCTGGTTGCAGATGAACAGCACTTCCGGCTCGTCCTCGTCCTGGGCCGCGTTGTCGCTGATCTTCACCAGCGGGATGTCGCGGCCCTCGTAGGACGTGCCGATGCTGGACTTCACCGCGATGTCCGGGTGGTCGGCCACCACGGCGTCCAACTCGGCCATCATCTCGTCGTAGGTGTGGTAGCCCTCATCGCCCGGGGGGAAGTCGGCCGCTGGCTGCTGAGAGGCCGGGAGCTCCCTGCTGAGCGCGGTCTGCTCCTGCAGGGAGAAGCCGGCCCGCCGCAGCTGCTCGGCCTGGTCCCGGGTGGCTTCGACGGTCGCCACGTCACCGGCCACCCCGATGACCAGCGCTCCGGTCCGGTTGATCTGGGTGCGGTCCTGGCCGTCGGTGCCCGCAACGGTGTAGATCACCCGCTCGTCCGCGGGGGCGGACGGCTCGGCCGCCCCGCTGGCCACCGGCCATAGCAGCAGCAGGCACGCGCTGGCCAGCACCGCTGTGGTTCTGCGCCGTGAGCTCAACATCGCGTCTCCGATCGATCACTGGTGGTGACGTGGAGAGGTTGGCGGAGCGGGAATCTGTTGGCAACCCACTGACGCAGAATGGTCGCGGCCAACGTTTTCCCATTTCACGGACGCGTCCAGGGGGTCGATGACGGCGACGACTACCCTGGGGTGGAGACACTGCCGGATTCTGGAAGGACGCTCATGCTCACCCGTACCGACCTGCGCGGTCGTGTTCCGTCCACCGCTGAACTGCGTGCCACCCTCCCGCGCGCCGAGATGGACGTGGAGCAGGTCCTGCACCAGGTGCGCCCGGTGATCGAAGCGGTGCGGGACCGGGGTGTCGAGGCAGTCCTGGAGTTCACCGAGAAGTTTGACTCGGTTCGACCGGATCGAGTGCGGGTGCCGGCGGAGGAGCTGCGCCGGGCGCTCGACGAGCTCGACCCGCAGGTGCGCGCCGGGCTGGAGGAGTCGATCGCCCGCGCCCGCAAGGTCCACAACGACCAGCGGCGCACCGATGTGACCACCCAGGTCGTGCCGGGCGGCACGGTGACCGAGCGCTGGGTCCCGGTCGAGCGGGTGGGGCTGTACGCCCCGGGCGGACTGGCGGTCTACCCCTCCAGCGTGGTGATGAACGTGGTGCCCGCCCAGGCCGCCGGGGTCGAGTCCCTGGTGGTGTGCAGCCCGCCGCAGGCGGAGTTCGGCGGCCGGCCGCACCCGGTCATCCTCGCCGCCGCGCAGCTGCTCGGCGTGACGGAGGTGTGGGCGGTCGGCGGTGCCCAGGCGGTCGCCCTGCTGGCCTACGGCGGAACGGACACCGACGGGGCCGAACTGGTGCCGGCGGACATGGTCACCGGCCCGGGGAACGTCTTCGTCACCGCTGCCAAGCGGCAGTTGCGCAGCCTGATCGGCATCGACTCGGAGGCCGGTCCGACGGAGATCGCCATCCTGGCCGACGAGACCGCCGACCCGGTGCACGTGGCCGCGGACCTGATCAGCCAGGCCGAGCACGACACGCTCGCCGCCAGCGTGCTGGTGACCGACTCCGAGGCGCTGGCCGACGCGGTGGACGCGGAGTTGGCGCGCCAGGTGCCGCAGACCAAGCACTCCGAACGCATCCGCACCGCGCTGACCGGGAAGCAGTCCGGTTGCATCCTGGTGTCGGGCATCGATGACGGGATCAAGGTGGTCGACGCCTACGCGGCCGAGCACCTGGAGATCCAGACCGCTCAGGCCGAGCAGGTGGCGCAGCGGGTCCGCAACGCCGGCGCGATCTTCGTCGGCCCCTACGCGCCGGTTTCGCTCGGCGACTACTGCGCCGGCTCCAACCACGTGCTGCCCACCGGTGGGTGCGCCCGCCACTCCTCCGGGTTGAGCGTGCAGAGCTTCCTGCGCGGCATCCACGTCATCTCCTACACCGAGCAGGCGCTGCGCGACGTCGCGGACAAGGTCGTCGCCCTGGCCACCGCCGAAGACCTCCCGGCGCACGGCCAGGCGGTCACCGCCCGATTCGACTGAGCCGTCTTCCGTTGTTCGATCTCGAAGGTAATGCCACATGACTGAGGTGCTCGGCGCCGACACGACGCTCGCCGACCTGCCGCTCCGGGACGACCTGCGCGGACGCAGCCCCTACGGCGCCCCGCAGCTGGACGTCGCGGTGCGGTTGAACACCAACGAGAACCCCTACCCGCCGCCCCCGGAGCTGGTGGAGGACGTGGCCGCGGCGGTGCGGGAGGCCGCTGCCGAGCTGAACCGCTACCCCGACCGCGACGCCACCCTGCTGCGCGCCGACCTGGCCGCTTACCTGTCCAGCTCCACCGGTGTGCGGCTGGCGAAGGAGAACGTGTGGGCGGCCAACGGGTCCAACGAGATCCTGCAGCAGATCCTGCAGGCGTTCGGCGGCCCGGGGCGCACCGCGCTGGGGTTCGTGCCGTCCTACTCGATGCACCCGATCTTGACGGCGGGCACGCGGACCGAGTGGTTGGAATCGCCGCGCCGCGCGGACTTCAGCCTGGACGGCGCCGAGGCGGCGCGGGTGGTCCGCGACGAGCAGCCGGACGTGGTCTTCCTGACCAGCCCCAACAACCCGACGGGCCAGTCGGCTCCGCTGGACGAGCTGCGGGCGGTGCTGGACGTCGCTCCCGGGGTGGTCGTGGTGGACGAGGCCTACGCGGAGTTCTCGTCCCAGCCCAGCGCGGTTCACCTGCTGGAGCAGTACCCGCAGAAGCTCATCGTGAGCCGCACCATGAGCAAGGCGTTCGCGTTCGCCGGCGGTCGGCTGGGATACCTCGCCGCGGCCCCGGCGGTGATCGACGCGCTGCTGCTGGTGCGGTTGCCCTACCACCTGTCGACGCCCACCCAGGCGGCCGCGCGCGCTGCTCTGCGGCACGCCGAGGCGACCTTGTCCTCGGTGCGTTCCCTGATCGAGGAGCGGGAGCGGGTCACCGAGGAGCTGCGCGGCATGGGCTTCACGCCGGTTCCCAGCGACGCGAACTTCATCCTGTTCGGCACCTTCGCCGACGCGCACCGCGCCTGGGAGCGCTACCTGGAAGCCGATGTGCTCATCCGGGACGTCGGCATCCCCGGCCACCTGCGGGTGACCGTCGGCACCCCCGAGGAGAACGACGCCTTTCTGGCCGCCAGCAAGGCAGTACGCGAGGAGATCAGCCAGTGACCGCATTCCAGCCGGGCAGCCGGGTCGGCAAGGTCGAGCGCACCACGAAGGAATCGTCGGTGCTGGTCGAATTGGACCTCGACGGGACCGGCCAGGTCGAGGTCGACACCGGTGTGCCGTTCTACGACCACATGCTCAACTCGCTGGGCACGCACGCCGCGTTCGACCTGCGGGTCAAGGCCAGCGGGGACACCCACATCGACGCCCACCACACCGTCGAGGACACCGCGATCGTCTTCGGCCAGGCGCTGCGGCAGGCCCTCGGCGACAAGAAGGGCATCCGCCGGTTCGGTGATGCCTGGATCCCGATGGACGAGACGCTGGCGCACGCCGCGGTGGACGTGTCGGGGCGTTCCTACTGCGTGCAGACCGGGGAGCCCGACGAGTACCGGACCTTCACCATCGGTGGGAACTACCCGTTCGTGCTCAACCGCCACGTGTTCGAGTCGATCGCCTTCCACTCGCAGATCAACCTGCACGTCCGGGTGCTCTACGGGCGCGACCCGCACCACATCGCGGAGGCGCAGTACAAGGCCATCGCGCGGGCGCTGCGGGCGGCGGTCGAACCGGACCCGCGGTTCGCCGGGGTGGTGCCGTCCACGAAGGGAACGCTCTGATCGCGCGGACGAGGCGGAGCGTGCTACTCCAATCGCTCACCGTTACTCCTTTCAGGGGATAACCGGCGTTCACGGATGCGTCATCGTGGAGCCTGCCTCCCGTCGGTTCCATGGCTGACGATGTCAGCTTGTGACCGATGTTGCCGAGTGCGCACCCGCTGGTGGAGCCAGCCGATGCCGTCCGGTGGCCGCTTGGTCGCCGGACGGCCAGCTCCACGTCTCGGCGGGCCTGCAGGACCGCGCGCTCGGTCTGCGGCTCGGCAGCACCAGTTCGTCCCCGGTCCGCTTCGAGATCTGCTCGCCCGGCCCGACCGGGCCGCTGGTGGTGGACGTTCGCGGGGAGCACGTGGAGAAGGTGCCCGTGTCCGACCACTACCGGGTGGCGGTCCGGGGGCCGGAGCGGTTCCGCTTCGAGCTGAGCGGCTCGGTCACCGGTGCCGCGGCCGCGGTCGACGTGCAGGTCCGCCCCGGGCCGTCCGGGCTGTCCCTGGAGTTGCGCAACAACGGCGCCCACGAGGTGGTGCTGCGGATCCGCTCCGGCCGGGAGCCGGCGTGCGAACAGGACGTCCGGGTGGTGGCCGGGGGTGCGCAGCCGGTGGACTGGCCGGCCGATGGGGACGGTTACGACGTGGAGATCACCGCTCCCCAGGACGCTTCGTTCTACCGCCGGATCAGTGGACTGCGCAGCTGGGACAGCTGCCGCGGGGCGCTCCGGTGCGACGGGTAGCATGACCGCCATGCGGGAAGTGCTCCCGATCTTGTTGCTGGGATTGGCCGGGTTCCTCAGCGGCGGCGTCTACGTCACCTGGCGGAATTCGCGTGCGCTGTCGGTGGTACTCGCGGTGCTGGCGCTGCTCGCGCTGGCCGGTGGAGTCACCTGGCTGTTGTCCGGTTAGGCGCAGCGGTCGCCCGCCGCCCCGGATGCGGAACCGCCCCCGCACCGGTCGTCCGGCGCGAGGGCGGTTCCCGCGGCAGATCAGGCGGAAGCGGATTCCTTCTGGGACTCTTGGCCACCGTGCCCGTCATCCACAAAGGAGGATTCGTCGAACGGGTCCTCGCCGGAGAACACCCGCTGCATCTGCGTCCGGTCGATCTCCTTGGTCCAGGATCCGATCAGGACGGTGGCGACGGCGTTGCCGGCGAAGTTGGTCAGCGCGCGGGCTTCCGACATGAACCGGTCGATGCCGACGATCATGCCCACACCGTCCACCAGGTCGGGGCGGTGCGACTGCAGACCACCGGCGAGCGTGGCCAGTCCGGCACCGGTGACGCCCGCGGCGCCCTTCGAGGCGATGATCATGAACAGCAGCAGGGAGACCTGCTCGCCGACCGTCAGCGGGTCGCCCATCGCGCTGGCGATGAACAGCGACGCCATGGTCAGGTAGATGGCGGTGCCGTCCAAGTTGAACGAGTAACCGGTCGGAACGGTGATGCCGACCACCGGCTTGCTGATGCCCAGGTGCTCCATCTTGGCGATCAGCCGCGGCAGCGCGGTCTCCGACGACGAGGTGGACACGATCAGCAGGAACTCGCGGCCGAGGTACCGCAGCAGCGAGAAGATGTTGACCTTGGCGAACAGCCACAGGATCGGCCCGAGCACCAGGAAGATGAACAGCACGCAGGTGACGTAGAAGCCGACCATGATCACGGCCAAGCCCTTGAGGGCGTCCATGCCGGTGGCTCCGACCACGGCGGCGATCGCGCCGAACGCGCCCACCGGGGCCGCCCACATGATCATGGCGAGGACTTTGAACACCAGGCGCTGGATGTGCTCGATGCCCCGCAGGATCGGAGCGCCCCGCTCACCGAGGCTCTGCAGCGCGAACCCGGTCAGCAGCGCGACCAGCAGGGTCTGCAGGACCTCGCCCGAGGTCAGCGCGGACACCAGGGTGTCCGGGATGATCCCCAGCAGGAAGTCGACGGTGCTGCTGGCTTCTTCGCCGGCTTGCTCCGCCCCGGCGCCGCGCATCTCGTCGGTCAACTGCATGCCTTCACCGGGGTGCAGGAAGTTGCCGACGACCAAGCCGATGACCAGGGCGACCAGGGACATGACGATGAAGTAGCCCAGTGCCAGGCCGCCGACCTTGCCGACCTGCGCGGCCTGCCGGACGTTCCCCACGCCGAGGACGATCGTGCAGAAGATCACCGGCGAGATCATCATCTTGATGAGGTCGACGAAGCCGGTGCCCAGGGGTTTCAGCGCCTGGCCGAAATCGGGCGCGGCAAAACCGACGATGATGCCGGCGATCACCGCGGCGATCACCGCGATGTACAGGAAGTGAGTCCTGTCCCGACGGCGGGTTGTCGCAGCCTCGTTGCTTGCCACGTGCGTACTCCTAGCGGGCTTCGGGGACGATTGCCCCGTCGTGTCCGAGGTCACCCAAGGGTCGGGAGAGACTATCGGTGCCCGCCGTCCCCGCCGTCACGCTTTTGTTCATTGTGTTCACGGCAGTGTTACCTTCTTGGTACCTGCTGTTACGCATACTAGTCCGGCTGGTCGCGCTGGGTGATGACGACCGGCGCATTGGTTGGCAGCCGCGGGTTTTCGCACCGGGGAGGAATCGCCGGGGCGCCGAGCACCGCAAGTATCGCCGTTCACCGGGCCGTTCGCCGCTCCAGCGGTGCCCGTTCCCGCGATCCGGTGGGCGGTGTCGGGCCGGCCGCGGTCCGCGTTGCCGGCCGGTTGCGGTTTTGTGCTGATACGCTCGGTGAATTCGGTTCTCCGGCGGGGTTCGCCGCCGGACCAATCCGTTCGTTCCTCAGCGCTGGTCGCCCATGCACCGAAGAGACATCTCGAACTGGTTCAGCCGGGTGCGCCCGGGGTGGAGCCTGGCGCGACAGCTGTTCGTCCTCCACGTGATCGTCGTCGTCCTGGTGGTGCTCACCGGCGCCGGTCTGGCTTGGTACGAGGCGCAGCGGCGCACCGAGCAGGCCGCTCGGGACGAAGTCGTGGCGGTGGCGAGGACGCTGGCCGCGCAACCGCTGGTGCAGCGGGCGGTCACCGGTCCGGACGGGAGTTCGGTGCTGCAGCCGTTGGCCGAACGCGTTCGGGCGGACACCGGGGTCGGGTTCATCACGATCATGACCCCTTCCGGTGTTCGGCTCACGCACCCGAATCCGGAGCTGATCGGGGAGCGCTTCCTCGGGCACATCGATCGAGCGGTGGCCGGTCACGTGCTCACCGAGACCTACACGGGAACCCTGGGGCCTTCAGTGCGGGCCGTGGTGCCGGTCTTCGGGGACCGGGGGGACGTGGTCGGGCTGGTCGCGGTCGGGATCACGGTGCAGGCCATCAGCGCCGAGGTGCGAGAACAGGTGGGGGTGCTGGCCGCGGTGGCCGGCGCGGCGCTGGTGGTGGGGGCGCTGCTGACGCACCTGATCAGCGCGCGGTTGCGGCGGCAGACCCACGGCATGACGCCCACCCAGCTCAGCCAGCTCTACGAGTACCACGACGCCATCCTGCACGCGGTGCAGGAAGGTCTCCTGCTGGTGGACCCGACGGGGCGGATCGTGCTGTGCAACGACGGTGCGGCCGCGCTGCTCGGGGTGTCCCCGCAGGAGGTGGAGGGCGAGCACGTCGCCGCGGCCGGGTTGTCGGGGCCGCTCGCCGAGGCGCTGGAGGCCGACCGGAAGGTCACCGACGAGGTCTTCCTCACCGACGACCGGGTGCTGCTGGTCAACATCTCCCCGGTGCGCAGCGAAAGCCGCGACCTGGGCAACGTGGTGACGTTGCGCGACCACACCGAGCTGCAGGCGCTGAGCGGGGAGCTGGATTCGGTGCGGGGCTTCGCCGAGTCCCTCCGCTCCCAGGCGCACGAGTCGGCGAACCGGCTGCACGCGGTGGTCTCCCTGATCGAGCTCGGTCGCCCGGAGGAAGCGGTGCAGTTCGCCACCCGGGAGTTGGAGCTGGCCCAGCAGTTGACCGACCGCGTCGTGGGAGCGGTGCGCGAGCCGGTGCTGGCCGCCGTCTTGTTGGGCAAGAGCGCGGAGGCCAGCGAACGCGGTGTTGCGGTGGTGGTCACCGAGGACACGGAAGTCGGCGACGAGGTCGTGGAGCAGTTCGACTCGCGGGACCTGGTGACCGTCCTGGGGAATCTCATCGACAACGCGGTGGAGGCGGTGGCGGACCGCCCGGGTGGCCGGGTGGCGGTGACGTTCCTGTCCGATGGCGAAGAACTGGTGATCGAGGTGGCCGACAACGGCCCCGGGGTGGCCGAGGAGGACATCGCCGAGATGTTCCAGCGGGGGTGGTCCACGAAGGCCGACGGGCGGGGCCTGGGATTGGCCCTGGTGGGGCAGAGCGTTCGCCGTTACGGCGGAACCATTTCGGTGCGCAACGACCGGGGGGCGGGGTTCACCGTGCGGCTCCCGGTTCGATCGCGGCGGTCGCGGGGCTGATCGTTCGGCGCGGACGGACGTCGTCTCAACAGGACAGTCCATTGTGTCTTGTTTAGTCCCATTGGGTGATTCGGTTTTCCCTTGAATTTTCAGTGTTCTTCGATCGCTGCACTTCACGGACTCGCGCCCGTGTTAGCTGCTTCATAGTTCTTCCGATCCGGTGGACCGGCACCTCGGGTGAGAACAGAATTACTGCCCGTTGCTCGAATCCGGTCGAGAGGGGAATGCTGAAGTGATTTCGGCGAAGTCCTGCTGCCTCGAAGCGCCTTCGCGGGTTGGAGCATGCTGACCGGCCCGCGGCGGGTTGTGCTGGGCGGCACGCTCCCGGTCGGGGAAACCGCGCCAGGGGAGGCTGGTGGCCGCGCTGCGCTGCTGGACGCGGTGTGGGCGGTTCGCTGGGGGCGCACCGAGCAGATCCCGCGCGTCGTGCAGCTGCTGCGCCAGATGCCGGAACTGGTCGTGGAGACGAACATCGACGAAGCCGGTGCGGCCGTGCGGACCTGGCAGGTCGAAGGAGCCCGGTGGCTACCGGTGTTCACCGGTGTGGCGCAGCTGGCGGCGCACGGAGTGGCAGTCGGCCGCGGGGACCAGAACATCTCCTACGGCTTGGTGAGCGGGCGCGAATTGCTGGAGCAGGTGTGGCCGCAGCTGCCGCGCGGTACTGGCTTGCTGCTCGATCCGGCCGCGGACCACGTGCTTCCGCTGCCGCCGTTGGCCGGTGTCGCGCCCGATGAGATCGCGTTGCCGCGCCAGCGGACGACGAACTGAGCACGGGAGGGGAGCAATGGGGCACGAAGCCTTCGGCGTTGATCTCGAGGCGTTGTCCCTGGCCGAACAAGGCGTGCGGGACGCTGTGGCCGAGCTGGGGGAAATGGCCGGCTGGGAAGGCAGTTATGTCGCCAAGGACGGGAAGGGCTTGGTCGAAGGGATCACCGACAACGCCGACGACGTGGGCACCGGTGAACTGCCCGGCGCGTTGACCCGGTTCGCCGACGCCTGGAACTGGGGCGTGCGCGTCCTGGTGAACGACGGCTACGCCGTGGCCGATGCGCTGCGGGACACCCGTTCCGAGTACGAAAAAGCCGAAGAAGCAGCTTCCGATGCCGTCAAGTACGTCCTGCACGCGGCGTTCGGCAATCCGATGGAGGACTCGACCGCGTGGCAGGACAAATCAGCCGGGGAGATCGTCAGTGATTTGACCCCCAGCCTGGACGGGGAGATGCAGCGCGTGGAGCGGGCTCAGCAGACCTTGGCGCAGAGCGGGATGTCCGTCGTGGAAAGCCGAACCGGTGTTCCGGTTTCCCAGCTGGCAGAGCAGGTGCAAACCCAGCAACAGGCTCAGTCGCAAGGAGCAGGCCAGTAAGCCGTGGTTACCAACGATTCCTCCCTCGGAGAGGATCTCGGGGAGCTTTGGGACACCGCCAAAGACGCGGGGAAGTCCGTCGGTCAGAAGCTGGGCCTCATCGAAGAAGACCTGATCCCGGGCAATCCGGACGCCGCCCGGGCGATCGCGGACGACTTGCTCGCTCTGGCCGGTGCTTTCGAGCGGGCTGGCGAAGGGTTCAAGCGGATCAACCTGGGCGGCTGGCGAGGTGCGGCTGCCGACAACGCCAGCTCTTACGTCCAGCAGTCGCCGCCGAAGTGGTTCGCCGCTGCGGACGCGTTCGACAAAGCTGGCAAGGCGGTCGCGGAATACGCCGAGATCCTGGCCGAACAACAGGGCAAAGCCGCTCGCGCCAAAGAGGCCCTGGACAAGGCGACCGAAGAGGCCGAGGCGGCGGCCGAGCGCTACAACGAGGCGGCCGCGGCCGCAGCGGACGGTGCGGGGCCGGATCCAGGGCCGTGGCAGGATCCGACGGCGCAAACGCGGCAGCAGGCGCAAGCTGACATCGAGGCAGCTCAGCGCGCAGTCCAGGAGGCTGATGCGCGCGCGGCCCGCGCGGTGACCGAAGCGGCCCAGCAGGCTCCGGCCGAGCCGGGACGGTTGGAAAAGCTCAAACGGGAAGCCGGGGACCTGCTGCAGGGCATGGGCCGGGCCATCGGAGGAGTGGCCGAGGGAGCCGGGTCCGCTGTGGTGGACCTGTACAAGACGGTCCGCGCCGTGACCCCGTTCGATCCGTACAACATCACCCACCCCGCGGCGTTCGCCGAAACGGCGACCACATTGGCCGCCGGCCTCATCGGGGTCGCGCAAAACCCCTACCAGGGGGCCAAAACGATCCTCGACATCGACGGGTGGCGTGAAAACCCCGCCAAATCGTTGGGATCGTTGATCCCGGACGCGGTTGCTTCGCTGGCCGGTGGGGCCGGGGTGGCCGGGAAAGCGGCCAGGGGCGTCGGTCGGGTCGCGGGCGAGGTGGACGAGCTGGCCGGAATCGCCCGGCACGCCGATGACATCGCTCGAGCGGAGCGGGTCGTCCCCGACTCGCACATCTCGCACCTGCCCCACACCCCGGACAACGTTCCGGGAGCTTCGCATCCGTCGAGCACGGGATGGCAGCACTCCGACACCCCGACGTCGTTCGGGCAGTCCGAGCAGCCGTTCGGTTCGTACCCCTCGGAACACGAGTTCGGACCGAAGGGAACTGAATGGGAGCCGCCGGAAAAGCCGAAGGTGGAGGGCAACCCTCCGCCGCCGGAGCCCGACCACGATTTCCCGGAGGGCTCTTGGCTGGATCACGGTGACGGGGCCACCGATCCGAGGGAGGAATGGGACGACATAGTCGAGGACAAGCCTGATTCCACTCCGGTGGTCGACAAATCAGAGGCGATCAACCGGCTCCTCAGGCAGGCGGAAGACGTCCGGGAGGCCATGAAAACTGCAAGTCCTCTGGAAAAGAAGTATTTGCAAAGCGAGCTCGAGAGCATTCGAGCGGAAATTCGGAAGCTGGGGGGTTGAATGCGCACGCACGAGCGTTACATTTGGACGCACGGGCCTGCGGGGTTGGTGAAAGCCAAGATCCGAGTCGAGTACGAAGAGGAGAAGGAGTTCTTCCGCGTCCTCTTGATGGGCGATGACGTGCCCGCGGTCCAATCCCCCGGCAGGAACATGTTCCGCGCCTTGATGGGCCTGCGCCTCCAGTTGGAAGACATCGGACCCTGGAAACTGCTCATCGCTGCAGCGCGCTACGACGCGTGGGACGGCATCCCGGGTTATCCCTGCCCGCGCACTCGAGTTCGCCTCTACCCCTTCGGTCAGCCGCCCACCGAACCGGTGCACGCCCTGGAGCACACCCAAGATCCCAATGTGCTGGCCGTGAGCGTGCAGGAAAGCTTGATGTGGCGGTTCCAGTGGCAGCACAACACCGATTCGTGGAGCAGGACCTTCGGCGCTCAGCGCCAACGCGTGTACGGCACCGGCTGATCGCTGCAGTCCGAGCCGGCAGGGGTGGCGCGGTCGTCGGTGGCCGTTGCCGTGCAGGGACCGGTGGCAACGGCTTCGGGGCCGGTGCGAGCTGGCCGCAGCGAGCCGCCGGGCGGACGGGGACGCCCCGGATCCACCGGTGATCGCTCCACAGCAGCGGGTGCGGACTCGCGCCGCCCGAGGCCGGTGCGTCCGAAGTCGTCCGAGCGCGTTCGTCCAGGGCGGAACATCTGGGGCGCCCCGCTTCTCCGGGCGCTGCACCGGCGTGGTCCAGTCGTTTCGCGACCGGACCACCGGCAGCCGCGGGGAACGGGTCCTGCCGCGGCGATCGCGGTCCGCTGCGGCTCCGGTCACGCGCCCCGGCTACCGGCACCGCGACCAGGGGCGGAGAATTGCCGGTGGTCGATGTGGCGGACGAGCGGGGAGGGAGATCGTGACTCACCAGCGGAACCGGCTGCACGGCGGACCGGGCTGCCACCGGTGATCTCGGTACTGGTCGTCGAGGACGACCCGGTGGCCGGGGAGGCGCACGAGACCTACGTCAACCGGGTCGAGGGGTTCCAGGTCGTCGGCCGAGTGCGCACCGGGCAGCAGGCCCTGCAGTTCGTCGAACACGCCACCGTCGACCTGGTGCTGCTGGACATCCGGCTGCCGGACATGGACGGTCTGCAGGTCGCCCGCGCGCTGCGCACCAGCGGCAACCACGCGGACGTGATCGCCGTCACCTCGGCTCGGGATCTCAAGGTCGTGCGCGCTGCCGTTTCCAGCGGGGTCGTGCAGTACCTGCTCAAACCGTTCACCTTCGCCGCGATGCGGGAGAAGCTCGAGCACTACGCCCGGTTCCGCCAGACCATCGGCGGCGATCGGGAAGTCAGCGGCCAAGCCGAGATCGACCGCGCGTTCGCCATGCTCCGCGGAGTGGACCGCAGTTCCCTGCCCAAGGGGATGGGGGAGGAGACCCTCGCGAAGGTGGTCTCGGCGCTGCGCCGCTACCCGGAAGGCGCTCCCGCCGGGGAAGTCGGGGAAACCGCCGGGGTGTCCCGGGTCACCGCCCGGCGCTACCTGGAATACCTGGTCGACAACGGCATGGTCGAGCGCAGCCCGCAGTACGGCGGGGTCGGTCGCCCCGAGATGACCTACCGGTGGCTCGAGCGCTGACTCACCGCTCGTCGGCGGCCGGGCGCAGCAGCGGAGCCCCCGGGCCCAGCTCCGCCATCCGGTCGTCCCGGTTGTGCAGCGCGCAGGACCGCAGCGACAGGCAACCGCAGCCGATGCACCCGGTCAGCCGGTCCCGCAAGCGCTGCAGGCCGTCGATCCGCGCGTCGAGCTCGTCCCGCCACTTGCGGGACAGCCGCGTCCAGTCGGCCTTCGTCGGCGCGTGGTCGGCCGGCAGCGTGGAAAGGGCTCGCGAGATCTCCTCCAAACTGAGCCCGACCCGCTGCGCGGCCCGGATGAACGCCAACCGGCGCAGCACCGCGCGGTCGTACCGGCGCTGGTTGCCCGAGGTGCGGGTGGACGAGATCAGGCCGCGCTGCTCGTAGAAGCGCAGGGCGGTCTGGGCGATGCCGCTGCGCTGGGACACCTCACCGATGGTGAGCTTCTTGGGTAGTTCAGCCACGGAACCAGACTAGCTACTTCGAGCTAACTCCAGGTTCGTGCTGCGATCAGGACTTGACTTGGAGTTCACTCGAACTTCAAGGATCGGGTCATGACAACGACTTCTTCCGCGCTCGGGTACGCCGAGCTCCCCGCCCTGCTGCGCCGGATGACCGGGGACGACAAGCACACCTTCGCCGCCACTTCCACCCTGGACGTGCTGTGGGTGCTCTACGACCAGGTCCTGTCGGTGGACCCGGAGCGTCCGGACGATCCTGATCGCGACCGCTTCCTGCTGTCCAAAGGACACGGTCCGATGGCCTACTACGCGGTGCTGGCGGCCAAGGGGTTCATCGCCGTCGAAGAACTGGACTCCTGGGGAAGCCACGGCTCCCGCCTCGGGTTCCACCCCGACCGGGTGCTGGTCCCGGGGGTGGAGATCAGCAGCGGTTCGCTGGGGCAGGGGCTCGCCCTGGGCGTCGGCACGGCCCTGGGACTGCGCGCCCAAGGGCGGACGAAACCCCGGGTGGTGGTGCTCACCGGGGACGCCGAACTCGACGAGGGCAGCAACCACGAGGCCATCGCGGTGGCCGGTCGGATGGGGCTTTCCCGGCTCACCGCGGTGGTGGTCGACAACCGGTCCGCCACGCACGGCTGGCCGGGCGGCATCGCCCGGCGGTTCTCCGTCGAGGGCTGGGAAACCCGCACCGCGGACGGGCGCGACCACACCGCCCTGCGCCAGGCGCTCGCCGACCGGCGCAGCTCCCGGCCGCTGGCCGTGATCGCCGAGGTCGAGCCCAAGGAGGTGGCGTGACCGTGCGCGAGACCTTCGTCAACACCACTACCGCAGCGCTCGACTCCGATCCGCGGATCGCCCTGGTGCTGGCGGACGTGTCGGCCGACCGGTTCACCGCAGCCGCCCGCCGCCACCCGGACCGGGTGATCAACGTGGGCATCCGCGAGCAAGCCATGATCGGCATCGCCGGCGGGCTGGCGCTGTCCGGGATGCGGCCGGTGGTGCACACCATCGCCCCGTTCCTGGTGGAACGACCGTTCGAGCAGATCAAGATCAGCCTCGACCACCAGGACGCGGCAGCCGTGCTGGTGAGCAACGGCGCTTCCTACGACTACTCCCAGGCCGGGCGGACCCACATGAGCCCGGGCGACGTGGCGCTGCTGGACGCCCTGCCCGGTTGGACCGTGCACGTGCCCGGGCACCCCGCGGAGGTCGAAGCGCTGCTGCGCACGGCGCTGGCCGGGGAGGGGCGCGTCTACCTGCGGCTCTCCGAGCAGACCAATCCGCGCCCGGAAGCGGTGGGCCCCGGCTGGTCGGTGCTCCGGCGCGGCGAGCGCGGCGTGGTGCTGGCGGTGGGCCCGATGCTCGGACCGGTGCTGCAAGCCACCAGCGGGCTGCCGGTGACGGTGCTGTACACCGCCACGGTCCGGCCGTTCGACTCCGCGGGGCTGAACCGGGCGGTGGAGCAGGCCGCGCCGGACGTCGTGCTGGTGGAGCCCTACCTGTCCGGCACCTCGGCGCACCTGGTGGCCGAGGCGCTCGCGACGACTCCGCACCGGGTGCTGCCGCTGGGGGTGCGCCGGGACGTCGAGCTGCGGGCGTACGGCACGCCGGAGGAGCACGCCGCCGCGCACGGACTGGATCCGGCTGCCCTCGCCGCGCGGATCCGGGCGTTCCTCGGTTGAACTCCCCGACATGCGGCGGCGCGGGCTCCGGCGGGTAGCCTGGTGCCGTGGCACGACGAATCGTCATCCTGGACTACGGATCCGGCAATCTCCGTTCCGCGGAACGCGCTCTCCAGCGCGTGGGCGCTGACGTCGAAGTGACCTCCGACAAGCATGCCGCGCTGGAGGCCGAGGGACTGGTCGTGCCAGGCGTGGGGGCCTTCGCCGCCTGCATGGAGGGGCTGCGCCGGGCCGAGGGCGACAAGATCATCGACCGGCGGCTCGCCGGCGACCGCCCGGTGCTGGGGATCTGCGTCGGCATGCAGGTGATGTTCGAGCGCGGCGTGGAGCACGGCGTGCAGGCCGACGGGTGCGGTCAGTGGCCGGGCGCCGTGGAGCGCCTGCAGGCCGACGTGCTCCCGCACATGGGGTGGAACGAGGTCCAGCCCGCCGAGGGCAGCGTGCTGTTCGCCGGGATCGAGCCGGGCACCAGGTTCTACTTCGTGCACTCGTTCGCCGCGCGCAAGTGGGAGATGGAGCCGTCGGAGTCCCTGGAGCCGGCCAAGGTGACCTGGGCCGAGCACGGTGAACCGTTCATCGCCGCGGTGGAGAACGGGGCGCTGTCGGCGACCCAGTTCCACCCGGAGAAGTCCGGCGAGGCCGGGGCCCAGTTGCTGCGGAACTGGTTGAACAGCCTGTGAGCCGCCGCTACGGACTGCTGCGTCCGGGCCTGGTCACCCGGTGCGTCGCCGTCGTCCTCGCGGTGGGGCTGGTTGCCGGGTTCACCCTCCCCTACCTGGTGCAGGCCGGGGTGCCGCTGTGGACCGGGGTGCTGCTGTCGCTGGTGGTGCTCGCGGTGCCGGTGATCGCCGTGGTCCGCGCCGACCGCGAGCAGCGCTGACGGTCGGGAACCCGGTCCGCGCCGACCGCGGCCGGGCCCAGTAGGGTTGAGCGCGTGAGTTTCACGCTGCTGCCTGCTGTTGACGTTGCTGAAGGACAAGCGGTACGGCTGGTCCAGGGTGCCGCTGGTACGGAGACTTCCTACGGGGATCCGCTGGAGGCCGCGCTGAACTGGCAGCGCGCCGGAGCGGAGTGGATCCACCTGGTCGACCTGGACGCGGCGTTCGGCCGCGGTTCCAATCGGGAGTTGCTGGCCGAGGTGGTCGGCAAGCTCGATGTCAACGTCGAGCTGTCGGGTGGTATCCGCGACGACGAATCGCTGCAGGCGGCACTGGCCACGGGCTGCCGGCGGGTGAACCTCGGCACCGCGGCGCTGGAAGATCCGGATTGGACGGACCGCGTGGTCGCGGAGCACGGTGACCGGGTGGCCGTGGGGCTGGACGTGCGGATCACCGAGCAGGGGCACCGGTTGGCGGCCCGGGGGTGGACCAAGGACGGCGGTGACCTCTGGGACGTCCTCGACCGGCTCAACGAGGCGGGCTGCTCCCGCTACGTGGTCACCGACGTCAGCAAGGACGGCACCCTCAAGGGGCCGAATCTGAAGCTGCTGCGGGAAGTCTGCTGGCGCACCGATGCCCCGGTGATCGCCTCCGGCGGTGTGTCCAGTGTGGACGACTTGGTGGCGCTGTCGGAACTCGCCCCGATCGGGTTGGAGGGCGCCATCGTCGGAAAGGCCCTCTACGCCGGCAACTTCACGCTGGAAGAGGCGCTGGCCGCGGTGCGCTGAAGGCGCGATGGGCCCCGCGCCCGCGGGGCCGGTGCCCAGCTCTACCCTGGGAGCATGGCCGTTGCGGTGCGTGTGATCCCCTGCCTTGACGTCGATCAGGGCCGGGTGGTCAAAGGTGTCAACTTCACGAACTTGCGCGACGCGGGTGATCCGGTGGAGCTCGCCCGCGTCTACGACTCCGAAGGTGCGGACGAGCTCACCTTCCTGGACGTCACCGCTTCCTCGGCCGATCGGGAGACCACCTACGACGTGGTGCGCCGCACCGCCGAGCAGGTCTTCATCCCGCTCACCGTGGGTGGCGGGGTGCGCAGCACCGATGACGTGGACCGGCTGCTGCGGGCCGGTGCGGACAAGGTGAGCATCAACACCGCGGCCATCGCCCGCCCGGAACTGCTGCGGGAGGCTTCGCAGCGGTTCGGCGCCCAGTGCGTGGTGCTCTCGGTGGACGCCCGCCGGGTGCCGGAAGGGGGCCAGCCGACTCCCTCCGGTTTCGAGGTCACCACCCACGGCGGCCGGCGCGGAACCGGCATCGACGCCGTCGAGTGGGCCGCTCGCGCCCAGGAGCTGGGGGTGGGCGAAGTCCTGCTGAACTCCATGGACGCCGACGGCACCAAGGCCGGCTTCGACCTGGAGATGATCCAGGCGGTGCGCAAGGTCGTCGACGTCCCGCTGATCGCCAGCGGCGGTGCCGGGGCCGTGGAGCACTTCGCCCCGGCGGTGCGGGCCGGTGCGGACGCGGTGCTGGCCGCCAGCGTCTTCCACTTCGGCGAGATGACCATCGGCCAGGTCAAGGACGCCATGCGGGCGGAAGGGATCACGGTGCGATGAGCGGCTTGGACCCGGCGATCGCGGCGCGGCTCAAGCGGAACGCCGACGGCCTCTTCGCGGCGATCGCCCAGCAGCGCGGCACCGGTGAAGTCCTGATGATGGCGTGGATGGACGACGAGGCGCTGCACCGCACGCTGACCACCCGTCGCGCCACCTACTACTCCCGCAGCCGCCAGCAGTACTGGGTCAAGGGCGAGACCTCCGGGAACACCCAGCACGTGCACGAGGTCCGGTTGGACTGCGACGGGGACACCGTGCTGCTGATCGTCGACCAGCAGGGCGGCGGTGCTTGCCACACCGGGGACCGCACCTGCTTCACCGCGGACGTGCTGCTCGGCCCGGAGAGCCCCGAACCGGCGGGCAGCGCCGGCTAGGCCCCGGGCGGGGCGGAGATGTCCCCGGTCAAGTAGCGCTGCAGCGCGGGCGCCACGGCGGCGACCACGGTGTCGTGGTCGGCGGACGCCAGCGGCTCCAGCTCGATCACGTACCGGGCCATGCCCAGACCGACGATCTGCGATCCGCACAGTGCGGCCCGCAGCTCCCCGCGGTCCATCCGCAGCTCGCCGATGAGCCGGCCGAACAGCACGGTCTTGATGAAGTCCCGCAGCATGCGCACGGCGTCGTGGTGGGTGGCGATGCTGCGGACCAGTGCGGTGAACTCCCCGCCGCCGTGCTCGTCCCACACGGTGAGGAACCGGCGGACGATGCGCTCGCCCAGCTGCTCCGGATCGCCGGCCAGCAGCTGGGGGACCAGCTGCGCCGGGTTCACCGGCAGCGACACCGCCGCGGTGAACAGGCCTTCCTTGTTGCCGAACCAGTGGTGGACCATGGCCGGGTCCACCCCGGCGCGCGCGGCGATGCCGCGCACCGTGGCGCCTTCGAACCCCTGCTCGATGAACACCTCCCGGGCGGCGGTGAGCAAGGCGTTCCTGGTGTCTTCGCCGCTGCTCCGGCGCCCCCGGCGCTTCCCTCCTCGCCGCTGCTCAACTCCCTCGCTGCGCACCCGTTCATCCTCCCCGGTGCCCGCGGGGAACGGCAAAGGACAGGAGGTGGCGGAGAGGTCGGCTCCCCCGGGCGGCACAATGACTCTATGGTCGGCGACGGTGAGATCGGCAGTATCAGCCCAGGACGAGAGGAGTTCCGCGAGCTCGCCAAGGGCCGCCGGGTGATTCCGGTGGTGCGGCGCCTGCTGGCGGACGACGAGACCCCGCTGGGGGTGTACCGCAAGCTCGCGGGGGACCGCCCGGGGACCTTCCTGTTCGAATCCGCGGAGAACGGGCGCTCCTGGTCCCGGTGGTCGTTCGTCGGGGTTCGCAGCGCTGCCGCGCTGACCGTGCGCGATGGTGCGGCGCACTGGATGGGCACGCCGCCGGTGGGGCTGCCGCAGGAGGGGGACCCGCTGCACGCCCTCCGGGAGACGGTCCGGCTGCTGCACACCGATCCGCTTCCCGGGCTGCCGCCGTTGACCGGCGGCATGGTGGGCTACCTCGGTTACGACATCGTCCGGCGGCTGGAGCGGCTGCCCGAGCTCACCGAGGACGACCTGCAGATCCCCGAGATGATGATGCTGCTGGCCACGGACATGGCGGCGCTGGACCACCACGAGGGCACGATCACGTTGATCGCCAACGCGGTCAACTGGGACGACAGCCCGGAGCGGGTGGACGCCGCCTACGACGACGCGGTGCGCCGGCTGGACGAGATGACCGAGCAGCTGTTCACCCCGGCCGAACCCACGGTCGCGGTGTTCTCCCGGCCGCAGCCGCAGTTCCACCGGCAGCGCACCCAGGAGGAGCACTTCGCCGCGGTGGAGAAGGCGAAGGAGGCGATCCGGGCCGGCGAAGCGTTCCAGGTGGTGGTCTCGCAGCGGTTCGAGATGCCCACCAGCGCTGACGCGCTGGACATCTACCGCGTGCTGCGCACCACCAACCCGAGCCCCTACATGTACCTGCTGCGGTTGCAGGCGCCGGAGGACGACAGCTCGTTCGCCATCGTGGGGTCCAGCCCGGAGTCGCTGGTGACGGTGCGCGACGGGCAGGCGACCACGCACCCGATCGCCGGCACCCGGTGGCGCGGTGCCGATGCCGACGAGGACGCGCGGCTGGAGAAGGAACTGCTCAACGACGAGAAGGAGCGGGCCGAGCACCTGATGCTGGTCGATCTCGGCCGCAACGACCTGGGGCGGGTCTGCCGGCCGGGTTCGGTGCGGGTGCTGGACTTCTTCCGCATCGAGCGCTACAGCCACGTGATGCACATCGTGTCCACTGTGACCGGACAGTTGGCGGAGGGGAGGACGGCTCTCGACGCGGTCACCGCCTGCTTCCCGGCCGGCACGCTGTCCGGGGCGCCGAAACCGCGGGCGTTGGAGCTGATCGAGGAACTGGAAGTCACCCGGCGCGCCCAGTACGGCGGGGTGGTCGGGTACCTGGACTTCGCCGGGGACGCGGACACCGCGATCGCCATTCGCACCGCCTTGCTGCGCAACGGGACCGCTTACGTGCAGGCCGGTGGTGGCATCGTCGCCGATTCCGACCCGCGGGCCGAGGACCAGGAGTGCCTGAACAAGGCTCGCGCCGTGCTGAACGCGGTGGCGACGGCGGAAACGTTGCGGCGCCCGGAGAGCGCCCAGCACACGGAGGAAAGCGTTGACCAACGGGGCGGAATCCAAGCCCACAACCGGTAAGCGTCCGCTGTGGGCGGTGTTGCTGCTGGTGCTGGCCGCTGCTGGGCTGCTGTGGGCGGCCAGTTCGGTGACCTGGTTCCAGCAGCGCTACCGGTCCCCGCTGGGCGGGGCGAGCGACGTCGCCGTCACCGGGGAGATGCTGTGGCCGGAGCTGGTTCCGCTGGCGCTGGCCTCGTTGGCCGCGGGGGCGGCGGTGCTGGCCACCCGCGGCTGGTTCCGGCGGTGCATCGGGCTGGTGGTGGTCGCCATCGGCGCGGTGCTGGGGTGGCGGCTCGCCCAGGGGAACTCCTGGTCCGCCTTCGTTCCCCCGGAAGTGCCAACTGGCAGCGAGCCGGTGGGCGCGCCGGCCCTCGGTGCCACCGGCCCCCTTCTGCTGGGGGCGTCCGCGCTGTGCCTGCTCGCCGCTGGGGTGCTGGTGGTGGTGCGGGGCGGCCGGATGCCCGCGATGGGGGCGAAATATTCCGCGCCGGGAGCAACCAAACCGCGTTCCCAGGATGTGGGCAGGCGGATGTGGGACGACTTGAACGAGGGTCGGGACCCCACGGAGGAGGACCGGTAACCCAGGTAGCTGGCTGACCGGGTGAAACCCACGTTCTACTGGCGAGTATCCGGTTGGCTGCACGCAAACAGCCTTGCTGCGCTGGGATGTTGCGGCGACCCCTTGCTGAGGGGGGCTGCCGGACAGGGTTTAGCATCGGCCATGCGACGGCACGGCGGGAAGGGGAGTGTCGTGATCGAGCGCAACGAATTCAGGTGCGCAGCCGCCGACTTGCGGGTGACTGTTCGGGGCACGGCTGGCGAGGTGTTCGCGTGACCGTTTTGGAATCAATCATCGAAGGCGTTCGCGAGGATCTCGCCGAGCGTGAAGCCGCTGTTCCGTTCGAGGAGATCAAGCAGCGCTCGGCGGCCGCACCACCGCCGCGGGACGCGCTGGCGGCGCTGGACGCCCCGGGTGTCGGGGTGATCGCCGAGGTCAAGCGGTGCAGCCCGTCCAAGGGCGTGCTCGCGGACATCCCGGAGCCGGCCGAACTGGCGGCCGACTACGCGGCGGCCGGTGCTCGGGTGATCAGCGTGCTCACCGAGCGGCGCAGGTTCGGCGGTTCCCTGGCCGACTTCGACGCGGTGCGCGCCAAGGTCAACGTCCCGCTGCTGCGCAAGGACTTCATCATCAGCCCCTACCAGGTGCACGAGGCCCGTGCGCACGGCGCGGACATGGTGCTGCTGATCGTGGCGGCGCTGGAGCAGAACGCGCTCGAGGGCCTGCTGGACCGGGTCGAATCCCTGGGCATGACGGCGCTCGTCGAGGTGCACACCGCCGAAGAGGCCGACCGGGCGCTGGAGGCCGGGGCGAAGGTCATCGGCATCAACGCCCGGAACCTGCACACCCTCGAGGTGGACCGGGAGGTGTTCGGCAAGATCGCTCCGGGCCTCCCGCAGGACGTGCTGAAGGTGGCCGAGTCCGGGGTTCGCGGACCCAGCGACCTGATGGCCTACGCGGGTTCGGGGGCGGACGCCGTTCTCGTCGGCGAGGGCCTGGTCACCAGTGAGAACCCGAAGATGGCGCTCACGCAGCTGGTGACCGCAGGATCACACCCGGCGTGCCCCCGCTCCAGCCGGTAACGCGGATAATCGGTGCTTCACCCGCGGACGCGGGTGGCAGCACGGCACAGGAGGTAAGGCAATGACCGCCAGCGGCGCCGAGACCGCGCGCGCTCACCGCAAGGGCAAGCCCGTGCCCGAGGGGCACGATCCCGATCCACGCGGTCATTTCGGGGACTACGGCGGGCGGTTCATGCCGGAAGCGCTGATCGCCGCGCAGGACGAGCTGGCCGCTGAGTACGAGAAGGCCCAGCAGGACCCCGAGTTCCTGGCCGAGCTCGACGACCTGCTGCGCAACTACGCCGGCCGTCCTTCGCTGCTCACCGAGGCCAAGCGGTTCTCCGAGCACGCCGGTGGGGCTCGCATCCTGCTCAAGCGGGAGGACCTCAACCACACCGGCTCGCACAAGATCAACAACGTGCTCGGGCAGGCCCTGCTGGTCAAGCGGATGGGCAAGCGCCGGGTCATCGCCGAAACCGGGGCCGGCCAGCACGGGGTGGCCACCGCGACGGCGTGCGCGCTCCTGGACCTGGAGTGCGTGATCTACATGGGCAAGGTCGACACCGAGCGGCAAGCCCTCAACGTGGCCCGGATGCGGTTGCTGGGCGCCGAGGTGATCCCGGTTGACAACGGCTCGGCCACCCTCAAGGACGCCATCAACGAAGCCCTGCGGGACTGGGTGACCAACGTCGAGACCACGCACTACCTGCTGGGCACCGCGGCCGGGGCGCACCCGTTCCCGGTGATGGTGCGCAACTTCCACCGCGTGATCGGCGACGAGGCCCGGCGGCAGGTGCTGGAGCTGACCGGTCGGCTGCCCGACGCGGTCGCCGCCTGCGTGGGCGGTGGCTCCAACGCCATCGGCATCTTCCACGGGTTCATCGACGACCCGGAGGTCCGGCTGTTCGGTTTCGAACCCGGCGGCCACGGCATCGACAGCGGTGAGCACGGGGCGACCCTGACCGCGGGCACCCCCGGAACGCTGCACGGCGCCCGCTCCTACCTGCTGCAGGACGAGGACGGCCAGATCACCGAGGCCTACTCGATCTCCGCCGGGCTGGACTACCCGGGCGTGGGGCCGGAGCACTCCTACTTGAAGGACATCGGCCGCGCCGAGTACCGCGCGGTCACCGACGACGAGGCGATGCAGGCCTTCCGGCTGCTGTCGCGGACCGAGGGCATCATCCCGGCCATCGAGTCCGCGCACGCCCTGGCCGGGGCCATCCAGCTGGGCAAGGAGCTCGGCCCGGAGGCGATCATCCTGGTCAGCCTGTCCGGGCGGGGCGACAAGGACATGGACACCGCCGCCAAGTACTTCGGCCTGGTGGACGGTGACGAGCAGGAGGAATCCCGGTGAACCTGCGCGAGGTCTTCCAGAGTTGCCAGGACGAGAAGCGGGCAGCTCTGATCGGCTATCTACCCGCGGGATTCCCGACGGTCGAGGGCTCCAAGAAGCTCTTCGACGCGATGCTGTCCGGCACCGGGGACAAGCCGGGGTGCGACATCGTGGAGGTCGGCGTCCCGTTCTCCGATCCGGTGATGGACGGTCCCACCATTCAGCGGGCCAGTGAGACCGCGCTGCGCGCGGGCTTCCGCCTGCGGGACACCTTCGACGTGGTCTCCTCGATCGCCGACAGCGGCCGGGCCGCCGTTGTGATGACCTACTGGAACCCGGTGCACCGGTACGGTCTGGAAGCCTTCGCCCGCGACCTGAAGGCCGCCGGCGGACTCGGGGTGATCACCCCGGACCTCATCCCCGACGAGGCCGACGAGTGGATCGAGGCCACCGACAAGCACGGCCTGGACCGCATCTTCCTGGTCGCCCCTTCCTCCACCGAGGAGCGGCTGGCGCTGACCACCAGGGCCAGCTCCGGCTTCGTCTACGCCACCTCGGTCATGGGGGTCACCGGAGCGCGGGACCAGGTCGGGGAGGCCGCGGCGAAACTGGTGCAGCGCACCCGGGCCCACACCGACCTGCCGATCTGCGTCGGCCTGGGCGTGCGTTCGCAGCAGCAGGCGGCCGAAGTCGCGTCCTTCTCCGACGGGGTGATCTCCGGTTCGGCGTTCGTCGCGCGGGCCGAGGAGCAGGGGCCGGACGGCGTGGCCGAGCTCGCCGCGGAACTGGGCAGCGGAGTTCGTTCGCGCTGAGCACGTGATCTCCGGCCCGGGCGGTTCCCGGCGTTGGTGGCCCTACCGATACGGTTAGTGCCGTGAGTGCCGTGGTTGCCGCTTCGGGTAGTGCTTTCTTGGCCACCATTCCAAGCCCTCCGCGAGGTGTCTGGCACATCGGGCCGTTCCCGCTGCGCGCGTACGCGCTGTGCATCATCGCGGGGATCGTGGTCGCGATCTGGCTGGGCACTCGGCGGTGGGTGGCCCGTGGCGGCCGGGACAGCGACGTCATCGACATCGCGGTCTGGGCCGTTCCGTTCGGTTTGGTCGGCGGCCGCCTCTACCACGTCGCGACGGACTGGCACAAGTACTTCGGGCCCGGCCAGAACCCGGTGGACGTCTTCAAGATCTGGGAAGGCGGCCTGGGCATTTGGGGAGCGGTCGCGCTGGGTGCGCTGGGCGCCTGGATCGGCTGCCGGCGGCACGGCATCCCGCTCCCGGCCTTCGCCGATGCGGTGGCGCCCGGGCTCGTCCTGGCCCAGGCCATCGGACGGCTCGGCAACTACTTCAACCAGGAGCTCTACGGCGGGCCGACCGAGCTGCCGTGGGGGTTGGAGATCTACCGGCGCATCGACCCGGAAACCGGGCTGGCGGACCCGATCGCCGGGGTGGCCGTCGGGCCCCCGGTGGCGGTGGTGCATCCGACGTTCCTGTACGAGCTGCTGTGGAACGTCGGGGTGTGCCTGCTGCTGGTGTGGGCCGACCGGCAGTTCCGGATGGGGCGCGGCCGGGTCTTCGCCCTCTACGTGGCCGGCTACACCGCGGGCCGGTTGTGGATCGAGTTGATGCGCACCGACGAGGCGACCCACCTGTTCGGGGTGCGGATCAACGTGTTCACGTCGATCATCGTGTTCCTGCTGGCGGTGCTCTACCTGCTGCTGGTGCGCGGCGGCCGGGAAGCTCCGGAGGCGCTCGGCGGAGGAGCGCGGACGCAGCCGGACGGCGCGGCGGAGGACGGTGGCGAGGAGCCGGACCGCCAAGCGCAGCGGGACGACCGAGGTGGCGACGGGACGTCGCGGGACTAGCCCGCCACCGACCGCACCGGTGCCACCACCGGAGAACCGTCCGGGGCGGTGAGCACCGCGATCCGGGCCGCGTAGCGGTCGGCCAGCGCGGACGGTTGCAGCACCTCGCTGGGAGCTCCTTCGGCGATCGTGGTCCCGGAGTCGAGCAGCAGCAGCCGGTCGGCGTACTGGGCGGCCAGGGTGAGGTCGTGCAGGGTCATCACCACCGTCGTGCCCAGTTCGCCGCGCAGCTCGTCGATCAGGTCGAGCAGGGCTTGCGCGTGCCCGACGTCCAACCCGGTGGTGGGTTCGTCCAGCAGCAGCACCCCGGCCTGCTGGGCCAGCGCCCGGGCCAGCACTGCGCGCTGCCGTTCTCCCCCGGAGAGGGTGTTCAGCGGGCGGTCGGCCAGGTGCTGCAGGTCCAGTCGGGTGATCAGGGAGCGGACCAGTTCCAGGTCCCTCGCGCTCTCCCGGCCCAGCGGCCCCAGGTGCGGGGTCCGGCCGAGCAGCACGTAGTCGGTGACCGTCAAGCCGATCGGTATCTGCGGGATTTGCGGCGCGTAGCCGACCAGGCGGGCCCGCTCCCGGCGGCGCATGCTGCCGAGCGGTTTCCCGCCCACCTGCACGAGCCCGCGGTGCGGGATGAGCCCGGCGATGGCTTTCAGCAAGGTCGATTTGCCGGCTCCGTTGGGCCCGATGATGCCCAGCCAGCTGCCGGACTCCACCGTGGTGGACACCCCCGACACCACCGGCGTGCGCCGGTAGCCGGCGGAGAGGTCGCTGATCGTCAAGGTGCTCACGCGCGCCTCCGGTGCAGCAGGAAGGCGAAGAACGGGGCACCGGTGAACGCCGTGATCACGCCGATCGGGATTTCCGCCGGGGCCAGCAGGCTGCGCGCCAGCAGGTCCGCCAGCACCAGGAAGGCCCCGCCGAACAGCAGGGAGAGCGGCACGATGATCCGGAAGCTGCCGCCCGCGGCCAGCCGGACGAGGTGCGGCACCACCAGGCCGACGAAGCCGATGAGCCCGGCCACCGACACCGCCGCTGCGGTGGCCAGCGAAGCGGCGCCGAGCACCAGCACCCGGACCCGGCCCGGGTGGACCCCCAGCGCGGTGGCCTCCTCGTCACCGGTTCCCATCAGGTCGAGCAACCGGGCGCAGGAGCACAGCACCACCGCGGCCACCGCCAGGTAGGGCAGCACCACCAGCACTTCCCACCAGCCGGTGGTGCTCAGCCGCCCCAGGATCCACATGTAAACGCTCTGCAGCGACTCCACCCGCAGCTGTTGCACGAAGGTCTGCCCAGCGGTGAGGAACGACCCGACCGCGACCCCGGCCAGCACCAGGGTCGTGGTGTCGCGGCCGGCGGACCTGCCGACCAGCCAGGTCAGGGTGACGCCGCCCACCGCGCCGGCGAACGCGGCCAGCTGGACCCACGAGCTGGTGCCGGCCGCGGGCAGCGCGGTGATCACCACGGTCACGGCCAAGCCGGCACCGGCCGCGGCGCCCAACAAGTACGGGTCGGCCAGGGGGTTGCGGAAGACGCCCTGGAAGGCAGCACCGGACACGGCCAGGGCCGCTCCCACCAGCGCGCCCAGCACCACCCGGGGCACCCGCAGCTGCCACAGGATCGCCGCTTCCCGCTCGGTGAGGGGGGACGTGCCCCCGGTGAGCTGGGCGACCAGCTCTCCGAGGACGCGCTGCCAGCCCAGCTCCGCCGCGCCCAGCAGGACCGCCGCCAGCGAGCACGCCACCAGCGCCACGACCGCGGTGACCAGGTGGCTCATCCGCAGGCGGGACGGCTGGGGGCGGGTGGTCAGCTGCTCGGTCGTGGTGCTGCTCACCCTTGCTGAGCCTTGGCGATCGCGTCGCTGACCGCGCGCACCATGTCCACCACGCGCGGTCCCCACCGGCTGGCGATGTCGTCGTCCAGTTCGACGACCCGGCCGTGGCGCACCGCGTCCAACGTGTCCCAGCCCGGACGCTCGGCCACGGAGGCGGCGGTCACCCCGTGGCCCTTGGTGTCGGCCAGGAAGATCAGGTCCGGGTTGGCCCGCAGGATGTGCTCTTCGGAGAGCTGCGGGAATTCACCGCCGGCCGAGTCGGCGATGTTGGTCAGCCCGAACAGCTCGTACACGCTGCCGACGAAGCTCTGCGAAGTCGCCGTGTAGAAGTCGGGACTGACCTCGTGGTAGTAGCTCATCGGCCGCTGCGGCTTGGGGGTGTCCCGCACGATCTTGTCGATGTCCGCCCGCATCCGCTTGACCAGGTCGACGGCCTGCGTCCGGTGCCCGGTGGCTTGGCCGAGGACTTCGATCTGCTGGTAGGCCTCTTCCAGGTTCTTCGCCGCCGGGGTGAGCAGCACCGGGACGTCCACCTCGCGCAGCCCCTCGGCCAGCTTCTCCGAACCGTCCGGGAGGATCACCAGGTCCGGGTCGTGCCCGGCCACGGCCGCCGCGTCCGCGGTCAGGGCGGACAGGTCGGTGCGCGGGGCGTGCTCCGGGTGGTTGGAGTACGCGTCCACCGCGATGACCTGGTCGCCGGCGCCGACCGCGTACAGGGCCTCGGTGGCGGTGGGCGAGAGCGAAACGATCCGCTTCGGCTGGTGGGTCAGGGTGACCGGTTCCTGGCCGGGCAGCTGCACCTTCGCCGGGAACGCCGACGCCGGGTCGGCGACCGGACCGGAGGGGTCGGAGTGCGGGCGGTTCGCGCACGCGGACACCCCGAGAAGCAGCACTAACGCCGCGCACAGCGTGGCTATTCGACGGAAACCGATCATTTCTTCCCTCGGCTTCGGCCGGTGCAGGCTGGCGTGGGCCGGAGGGAAGCCGACGCCGCACCCCTGCACCGGGGGTGGCGGACATCTGCGCCAGCGCAAGGCGACCTGACTCGACCCGACCGGGCCATCACAGTTGCGGCACAGTACCGGATTCGCACCGGATTTCGCTTGTCGCTGGCGGTTGCTCGGAGTCTTCGCAACGAGGACCCTGAACAGGGAAGATACCAGGAATTGATCGAGGGTCACGGCGGTGGACGCAGTGTCCTGGCCCACGAAGGCGGGTCTGCGGGCGAATTGGCGGTTACTTTGGCGTGGAACAGGCCCTTGCCCGGGCGATCGTTGCTGGCCACGGGGCTTTGGCATGGTGGTGCAGGTAGCCGGCCTGTTAGGGTTTTTGAAAATCGATGACTGCTGGGTGTCCGAACGGTGTCCAGCGCGCTCTTTTCAACCGCCGAGAAATCAAGCGGGCCAACGTCGTCCCGTGCCGCAGAACGGAGCCGGTGATTACCAGGCTCTTCGCACGAAACGGACGAGGAGGTCTGCGCGGTGGTCTTTTCGGCCGCCCCTGCGTCCCAGGGGCTGTACGACCCGGCTGCAGAACACGACGCCTGCGGTGTGGCCATGGTGGTCGACGTCCGCGGTCGGCGTTCCCACGGCATCGTCGCCGACGCGTTGACCGCGCTGGTCAACCTGGATCACCGAGGGGCCGCTGGGGCCGAGGAGACCAGCGGTGACGGTGCGGGGGTCCTCGTTCAACTGCCGGACCGGCTGTTCCGGTCCGAAACCCGGCTGCCGCTGCCCGAGCCGGTCGCCGGCGAACACCGCTACGCGGCCGGGATGGTCTTCCTGCCGAGCGCGGAGCCGCAGCGCAGCCAGGCGGTGGAACTGGTCGAACGCTTGGCCGACGAGGAAGAGCTCGACGTGCTGGGCTGGCGCGACGTGCCGGTCGAGCCGGAAGCTGCCGAGGTGGGGCCCACGGCGCGCAGCTGCATGCCGCACTTCGCCGTGCTGTTCGTGGCCGGCCGGCGGGGAGAAGCCGGTCTGGACCTCGACCGGCTCGCGTTCTGCCTGCGCAAGCGGGCGGAGCGGGAGGCGGCCCGGAACGGGCTGGAACTGTACTTCGCTTCCCTGTCCAGCCGCACCTTCGTCTACAAGGGCATGCTGACGCCCACCCAGCTGCCGGCCTTCTTCCCGGACCTGACCGACCAGCGGACCGAGAGCGCGATCGCGCTCGTGCACAGCAGGTTCTCCACCAACACCTTCCCGTCTTGGCCGCTGGCGCAACCGTTCCGGTACATGGCGCACAACGGCGAGATCAACACCATTCGCGGCAACCGCAACCGGATGCGCGCCCGCGAAGCGCTGCTCGCCTCCGACCTGATCCCGGGGGACCTGAGCCGGCTGTTCCCGATCTGCGACGACGCCGGCTCCGATTCGGCGTCCTTCGACGAGGTGCTGGAACTGCTGCACCTCGGCGGGCGCTCCCTGCCGCACGCGGTGCTGATGATGATCCCGGAGGCGTGGGAGAACCACGCGGAGATGGCTCCCGAGATCAGGGCCTTCTACCAGTTCCACGCCAGCTTGATGGAGCCGTGGGACGGACCGGCCTGCGTGGCCTTCACGGACGGGACCCTGGCCGGTGCGGTGCTGGACCGCAACGGGCTGCGCCCGGGGCGCTGGTGGCGCACCGCTGACGAGCGGGTGGTGCTGGCCAGCGAGAGCGGGGTGCTCGACATCGAGCCCGAGCGGGTGGTCGCCAAGGGGCAGTACAGCCACGGCTACTCGGGTTTCGAAGGAGTGCACGACGAGCACGGGGAGCTCCCGGAGTGGCTGCGCCGCCACGGGGTGGACGAGGT
>NZ_AYJW01000034.1 GCF_000497205.1 Saccharopolyspora rectivirgula DSM 43747 | reverse complement strand
CCTGCCGGTCGACCTCGAAGTTGTCCTTGCCCCCGACGAAGGCGTCGTAGACCCGCGCGATGCTCGGTTTCGTCGTGTCGATGTTCAGGTGCTCCGCTGACATGCCCGTCCGCTCAGTGTGAAGTCCGGTGTACAGATCAAGATTGAGGGTAATCATCGGAACACGGTTCGAAAACCCACCCTGGTCAATTGCCGCCGCCCCCGGAGTTGGCCGGGCCGGCAGCGGACGAACAACCAGCTAGTCCTTTGTGGACCAAATCGCTGGGTGGGAAAGCTGGGAAGGCAGCGGAGCAGCACGCCACCACCGCTCGAGCCCGAGGAACAGCAAGGGAACTTTTCCGCGGGCGCCGATCGAAAGGTTCCCGTGCCAACCGGCCGGTGCCGGGTGCTGCCGCACGGCGCACCGGGATCCTCCGGCAGTTGCCCGCTCTTGCTCCGTCCAGTGGCACACTGGCCCAGGTGAGCGGAACGGTACTGATTCTCGGCGGCCGCAGTGAGATCGGCGTCGCCGTGGCACAGCGGCTGGCCGAGCGAGGCCACCGCAAGATCGTCCTCGCTGCTCGTCGAGCAACGGACTTGGACGGGGAGGAGAGGACCCTGCGCGATGCGGGTGCGGCGGAGGTCGTTCGGGTGGAGTTCGACGCCGACCGGCTCGACGAGCACGAGTCCGTGCTGCGCACCATCACCGACGAGCACGGTCCGATCGACGTCGCGGTGATCGCCTTCGGCATCCTGGGGGACCAGCAGCGCGCTGAGCGCGACGCCGAGCACGCGATCAGCATCGTGCACACCGACTACGTGGCGCACGTCAGCATCCTCACCCACCTGGCCAACCTGGTGCGCCGCCAGTTGTGCAACCGGATCGTGGTGTTCTCCTCGGTCGCCGGTGTGCGGGTGCGCCGCGCCAACTACGTCTACGGTTCGGCCAAGGCGGGGCTGGACGGGTTCGCTTCCGGGCTGGCCGATGCGCTCACCGGCACCGGTGGCAGGTTGTTGATCGTCCGCCCGGGGTTCGTGATCGGCAGGATGACCAGGGGCATGAGCCCGGCTCCTTGGTCGAGCACCCCGGACCAGGTGGCCGACGCGACGGTGCGGGCGTTGGTCGACAACCGCCGCACGGTGTGGGTCCCGCCGATCCTGCGGTGGGTGTTCGCGCTGGCCCGCTTCATCCCGCAACCCATTTGGCGGCGGTTGCCGCGCTGAACAGCAGTTGGCATCCCGGCCGTTCGACCGGGATGCCAACCGCGCGGTGGTCACATGGGTGGGCGACGGCGCGGCTGCGGCGGTTTGAACCGTCCCCCGTCCGGGCCGGTGGGGCGTTCAACACCGGCTCCCAAGTGGGTCCGGAACCACTTGGCCGCCAAGTCGGCCACCTTCTCGAGCGCCCCCGGCTCTTCGAAGAGGTGTCCCGCGCCGTGCACGATTTCGGTCTTCACTTCGGCGAGTGGCAGGGAGGTCAGCAGCTGGGCCGCCTGCCGGTTGAGGTTGAGCACTTCGCGGTCGTTGCTACCGACGATCAACAGCGTGGGTGTGCGCACCGAGGACAACGCCTCGCCGCCGAGATCCGGGCGCCCTCCGCGGGAGACCAGTGCGCCCACTCGATCGGGGCGGGCAGCTGCTGCTTTCAGCGCTGCGGCTGCGCCGGTGCTCGCCCCGAAAAGACCTACCCGCATGCCCCTGGTGGCGGGGTGGCGGTCGAGCTCGTCGATCGCCATCACCAGGCGTTCGGCCAAGAGGTCGATGTTGAAGCGCAGCTCCTGCGTGCGGTGGTCGTACTCGGCTTCTTCCCGGGTCAGCAGATCCATGAGCATCGTGCCGAAACCGGCGTTCTGCAGCGATTCGGAGACCGAGCGGTTTCGCGGGCTGTGCCGGGAACTGCCTGATCCGTGGGCAAAAAGAACCACCGCCCGCGCCGGCGGTGGCACCACGAGTTCCCCTTCGAGCTCGCCATCGGCGATTCCGATGGCCACGCGTTCACTGGTGAGTTGGACCATGTGAGCCTCCCTTGTCCCACGCCCGGATTACCCACGCGTCAGGGGGTGATACACACCACCGTCTCGAACAACTTCCCGCTCGCGCTAGGGATGGTGGAACTGGCGGAGGCAGATTCACCCTTCCAGGGACGCCGTGCTGGTCGGATAGGGTGGCTCGCTGCGCTGGTCGCACGAACGCCTTGGCCCGAACAGACCAAGGGGGTTTTCACTGTTCGGGAAAGGAGGGTTCCCCGCTCCGCCGCCGATCAGGTGAGGGCGGTGCTGGTGGTGCGTCGGAGGCCGGTGGGGCTGTTGATCGGTGGCGCGGCGGCTGTGGTCGTTGATCTGCGGTGGTCTGGCGGCCTGCTTCGCCGCGTCGTTCCGGGGCTCCGAATTCCGCTGCTGCGGGCGTGTTGCCGGGCCGGCCGGGGGGGGCTGCCGAGGAACTCCTGTTGAAGGATTTCCTCGGCGCGGGGATCCGGCAGAGGGGCCGCCTTCGTTCGTCCACTGTGGTGCTGCTGGACGAGCTGGGGGGCGTTCCGGTGGACTGGTTCTTCTTGCTGGGCGGGGGGATCGACGAGGCGGGCCGGGGTCGGTGGTGCCGCGCGCCTCGCCGGTTCGCTACCGCTTCGTGGTGTTGGCGAAGAAGCTGGTGACCGTGACGGCGATGTCTTCCGGGTTGGCTCGCATTTCGCCGTTCAACCACGCGGTCACCAGCTCGGCGAGGCCGCCCGCCAGCAGCACGCCGTTGATGTGCGCTCGGGTGGGTGGCAGTGCTTCTTCCCCGTACAACTTCCGGGATTGGGCGGCGATCAAACGGGCGAAGTCGTGCAGCAGCTCGCGGCGTCGGGTGCGCAGCGGTTCGGCCGCGGCTGATTCGATGATCGCCGCCCGCCCCTTCCGGGGGTCGGTGGCGATGAGGTTGATGAAAGCGTCGATGCCGGCCCGGATCTGCTCGCGCGGGTCGCCATCGGCGGCTTCCATCGCGGCCAGGGTCACGGTGCGGATCTCGTCCGCGATCCCGTCGATGACGGTCACCAGCAGTTCGTCGCGGTTGCGGAAGCTCTCGTAGAAGTACCGTTCGGTCAGGTTGGCGTTGGCGCAGATCGCGGTCATGGTGGCGCCCCGCCAGCCCCGCGAAGCCAGCAGGTCGAGCCCGGCTTCGAGCAGCTTCTTGCGGCGGTCGGCGCGCCGGGAGGGGGCGCTGCGTCCGCGATACGGCCGTTCGGATGTAGCCACATCAACATCTTGACAGTTACCTGGATCACATCCATGCTAATTCTGACATGGCGCCCTGTCAGAAAGTGCTCGTGCTCCAACCCGCTCACTCGCCGCGCTGACCCGGCAGCGGCCGGGTCAGCGCCAGCCGACGGCCACAACTGCAGGGGTCAAAAATGGTGAATCTTCTCGATCGCACCGCCCAAGCTGCCCGGCAACGCCTGTCCTCCGTGATAGCCGCCCCAGCCCCACGGCCAGTGGACAACGCGCTCTGGAAGCTGAGCCGTCGCGGCCAGGTGACCGCACTGGCCGAACCACCAGCCGGGAGCGGACTGCGCCCAGTCCTGGGGGACTACGGTCTTCCCCTGGTCGGCCACTTGATCGACTACATCCGCTTCGGCACCGACTACGCCCGGGAAAGGCACCAGCGGTTCGGGCCGGTCTCCTGGATGGGGGCCTTCGGCACCAAGATCGTCAACATATCCGGGCCCGAAGCCACCCAAGTCGCCTTCGCCAACAAGGGCAAGGTCTTCTCCCAAGAGGGGTGGGTCTTCCTCATCGACCAGTTCTTCCGCCGCGGACTGATGCTGCTGGACTTCGAAGAGCACCTGAGCCACCGGCGGATCATGCAAGAGGCGTTCACCCGCGACCGGCTGACCGGGTACGTCGACCAGTTCGTGCCCGAAATCCGCCGGAAAGTGCCGGCGTGGGGAACCGGTGGGCGAGTGAGGCTCTACTGGGCGCTGAAGCGACTCACCCTCGACGTGGCGACGAGGGTGTTCATGGGGTTGGAGAGCGGCCCGGAAGCCGAGCGGATCAACCAGTCGTTCGTGGCCACCGTGCGCGCCGCCACCTCGATGGTTCGCCGCCCCATCCCGGGCACCCGCTGGCGTGCCGGTGTGCAGGGGCGCGAATACCTGGAGCAGTACTTCGCCAGCAAACTGCCGGCCAAGCGGGCCCGGGGCGGCGATGACCTGTTCGCCGCGCTGTGCGAGGTGACGACCAAGGAAGGCGAGCGGTTCAGCGACGAGGACATCATCAACCACATGATCTTCTTGATGATGGCCGCCCACGACACGGCCACCATCACCAGCGCCGCCACGGCCTACCTGCTCGCCAAGCACCCGGAGTGGCAGGAGCGGGCCCGGGAGGAGTCCCGCGAGCTGGGGCGGGAGCCCCTGGACATCCACGGCTTGGAGCGCCTGGAGACGCTGGACATGATCATCAAGGAGGCGCTGCGGATGTGCGCCCCGGTGCCCTCGCTGATGCGGAAAACGGTGCGGGACACCGAGGTCGCCGGCTACTACATCCCGGCCAACACCGTGGTCGGCATCTCGCCCGTGGTGAACCACTACTTGCCGGAGTACTGGACGAACCCGGACACCTTCGACCCGCTGCGGTTCTCCGAAGAGCGGCGCGAGGACAAGAGCCACCGGTTCGCCTGGGTGCCGTTCGGCGGCGGGGCGCACAAGTGCATCGGAATGCACTTCGGCACCTTCGAGGTCAAAGCCATCCTGCACGAAATGCTGTTGAACTACCGGTGGCGGGTGGCCGACGGCTACCAGGTCCGGTGGGACAACACTTCGCTGCCGGTTCCGGTCGACGGGCTGCCGGTGCAGCTTCTGCGGTGTTGAGCTGACGACCGGGGGTCGGCGCCTGCTCTGCAGTGCGCCATTGCAGCAGGAAGGGAACTTTTCTGGCATGTGCGTCGGAAAAGTTCCCTTCCTCTTTTGCTGAGTGGGAGGGATTGCCTCGTCGTAGGGGCTCGCGGCCGGAGTGGACGACGTCGACCGGACAACCTCGTCCACTTTGTCGGAATACCCGGGGTTTTGGGCGCAGCGCTCTCCACCGCTGGTTCGCGGGGTGGACGGTCGTGGAAGCCGTGCGAGCCGTGGAGCGAGTGCAGCCCGCTCCGCTGCTCGTCGGCCATAGAGAACAAGCTGCGGTGCTGTTCGCGCTGCACATCGGACGCCCGCTGTGCCGGTGGTAGTGGGGCGCTGTCCACAGCGCATTCGCAATAGGAAATTTCCGCAGATCAGCGGCTTGAACACGTCTAGAACGTAGGATCACGCATTGGTCACTTTTGCCCCGATCTGCCGATGTCAGGGCGACCGACCGTAGTAGAGAGAGCTAGCGGTATGCCGGCGGCAGTCGGTGAAGTGAGCGGGAGGTGTGATGGATTCAGTCCGAGCGGTCCCCGATGAAATGCGCGGTTTTTGCGAGCTGCTGGAGCGGAACGCCAACTACTTCAAGAGCCTCGACCAGTACGCGGAGCAAACCTCCTCGCACACGGGTGGTTTCACCGGCGTGATGATGCTGCTCATCCCGGTTGTGGAGGGCATCACGGCGCTCTTCGGGGAAACGCTGGATTTCGCCCACGGTGCGTTGCTCCGAGTCAAGGACGAACTGGAAAAGACCGCGGAAGAATACGAGCAACGCGAGGACCAGATCATCGAAATCCTGCGCCGGATCGAAGCCGATCTGGACAAGCTCATGATGTAAGGGGGAACTGTGGGCGCATATGCTGACGTGGTGGATCCGCTCGCGCAGTTAAGCGCGGACGACACGAACCAGGCCAGCGGCGATGATTTGAAGGCCGCGATCGAGGACGCCGGCTGGCAGGTTCAAGCGGTCAACTGGCTGTACGAGCAGGTCACCGGGCAGAACCTGGTCGAAGCCCTCATCGCACCTCTCACCGGGGACTTCGCCAAGATCGAGCAGAACGCGGCAGCTTGGCAGAAGATCAGCGACGCGCTGCGCGGCATCCGGGAGAACCTCAACAACGGCATCAGCGAACTCCGGGAAACCTGGGAAGGCGCTGGCGCCGCGGCGTTCGAAACCGGCCTGGTCTTCTCCTGGACGGTGGCTCTCGAGGCCGACGCGGGGTTGGCGAGGCTGATCAGCAGCGGCTTCCAGAAAGCGGCTGAGGGGTCCCGCCGGCTTTGCGACAAGGCGCTGGAGCTCATCCAGAAGCTGGTGGACCGGCTGATCGAGATCGGCGCCACCGGGTGGATCCCGATCGCGGGATGGGCCAACGTGGCTCGCAACGTCATGAAGTGCGTCGACATCGTGTCGACGGTCCTGGGGCTCATCGAAGCGCTCAAGGGCTTGTACGACTCGGTCGTCAACCTCATCAACAGCGTGATCTCCGCTGGCACCTCGCTGGCCAAGATCAAGGACGTGCGCAGCCTTGGCGACGCCGTGAACCTCGGGATCGAGATCGGGGAGAAGGCGACCGAGGTCACCGATGCGGCCACCGGGGTTCGCGACAGCGTCGACCAGGTGCGGCAGTCGGCCAGGGACACCAAGAACGCTTTCTCCGGCAATTCCGACAACGGGGATGGCGGGGACTCCGGGGACGGCTCGGGCGGTGGCTCCGACTCCAGTGGGGGCAGCAGTAGCAGTTCCAGCTCCGACTCGAGCAGCAGCAGTTCGAACAGCGGTGAGTCGTCCGGTTACCGGACCGCGATGTCCGGCACGCTATGACTTTAGGGTGAGACGATGGAGAGTTGGAAGACGCCGGAGATCAGGGCAGCTGAGGAAGCCCTGGAAGAGGCGCTGCTGAAGGCAGACGAAGCGATCGCAGAAGCGGACCAGTTCAGCGCATCCCTTCCGGACACCAGTTTGTCGCAGGAGCAGATCCAGCAGATCGAACAACTGGTGCGCGAGGGCAAAGCTCCGCCGGAGATCAGGGCTCTGCAGGAGCGCATCGACGCCGGGGAGTTGAGCTGGGACGACATCGCCAACGGGCGGGCGTTGCGCGATGAGGGTGTCAAGAACGCCTTCGCGCTCGTGGTCTCCGACATGCAGCGGGCGAAGGACCTGATCGACGAAGGGCACTCGCTCGACGACATCATCGATGCCGACCCGCACCGCGCCCCGCAAGGGTTCGACGACGATGACGACTACCCGCCGGACTCCATGCTCCAGCGTTGAGAATGGTGATTGATTGCTTATGAGCCGCAAAACACTGAGGACGTTGGCGGTAGGCTGGCTCGTCGTCGTGGTGGGAGCCTTCGCGCTCGTCACCGCGGCGGTCATGTTCACTGCCCCGAGCCTGGGCTACGAGTCTCCGGAGAACTCACCGGTGACGGGGCGTCCCGCTCCGTACCGGTGGAACGGTGAACCGCTGATCCTCAGCAGTCGGAATTCTGGTGAGCAGCGCTACCCCAACTGCGTCGTCACCCCGGACAACGGTGAAGAGCGTTCCATCAACCTGTGGGGGCACAGTCGCCGCTGGGTCTTCCGGGGAGCTGAGCTCGAGCCGTGGTTCTCCGGAGCCGCGACCATCAGGTGCAACGTGAACGCCTCGGTGTACACAGGCACGCACTACACCATTTACAAGGCGGTCAGCAGCAGGCCCTTCACCGTGGGCGTGGTGATCGTGGGGGTCGCCCCGTTCGCCGCTCTGGTCCTCACCAATTCGCGGCAGAAGCAACCGCAGTGAGCCGCTGGTTTTTCGCCCCGGGGCGGATGCCCCGGGGCATTTTTCATTGCAAATCGATTTCGGGGAACAGCGCTCGGTGATGATGTGGCCGAATTCGATCACGATGAGTGACTGATCTGTTGGGTTTTCGAATTCGGTGCGGTTGGTGGGGAAGTGCCGAGCAGGTCTACCGCCCGCTCCGGGGGGCTTGTAGCTGCACGAATGGTGCCGACCGGAGGTGGACCGTAGCGATCAGTGGCGTCTGAGGTACAAAATGATCACGCTGTATGGACGGGAAGTGGTGAGGCGTGAGCATCGGTGTGCCTGGCTGCCGGCTGGACGGGACTGCTGCCGCTGCTGAGGAGCAGGTCGCTTACGTGGTGGGGTGCGCTGCTCCGCCGGTTCGTGAGCTGACCGATCCAGTGACCCGATTGCGGCAGGAGGGCTGGCAGGTCCATGTCGTGCTCACGCCGACAGCGGCGAGTTGGGTCAAGGCCGGCGAATTGGAGAAGCTCTCCGGCAACCCGGTGCTGGTGGAGCAGGGCGCTCCTGGTGAGGTGAAGCCGCTGCCGCGGGCCGATGCGGTGCTCGCCGCGCCGTTGACGTTCAACACCCTGAACAAAGTGGCGTCCGGTATCAGCGACACGCTCGCGGCCAGGATGCTCAACGAAATGCTGTGCTTCGGAGTTCCCATGGTCTTCGCGCCGTGCGTCAACAGCGTTTTCCGGCAACACCCGGTATACAAGACCAATGTGGAACGTTTGGCGTCGTGCGGAGTGGAATTCCTCGTTCCGTCCAGCATCACCACCAGAGGTTCTGACGGGCACGTCGCTTTCGATTGGGAAGCGGTGGTTTCCGCGTTGCACGAGTGCCACAACACTCCTGCCTGGAGTCGTTTCTCCAATGTGGACTAGCAAAGTGGTCGGTCTGCTTCCCGTTGTGCTCACCGCGTCGGGGCTGCCGCTCCAGGTACCACGATGAATGGTGCTCGACGCAAATCGTCTTGAAGGGAACTTTTCTGCGCTCACCGAGAGAAAAGCTCCCATCATCCACCGTTGCGCAAGCGCATCTGTGAGTTCCAGGCGGTTGTTGCCACCACGTCCCGGTCGGTCGTGGCGAGCGTCAGCTCGGGCGAATCCCGTTCATCGTGATCTTCCGGTGGATTGCACATCTCCAGCGTCTGGATCAATACGAAACAAGTAATTCACTTCGCCGGGTTCAGCGGGCATCTTGAGCTGGGGATGCGCGCCCGGTGCAGCCCCAGCTCCCCGGAGGAGGCACCGTGCCCACCAGCGCCACCACGCACGACCTCGGCCAAATGGTCGACAGCACCCGCATGGGGCCGCGCCGCTGGGGAGTGGTGGGGATCTGCTTCCTGATCGCCCTGCTGGACGGGTTCGACACCCAGTCGATCGCTTTCATCGGACCAGCCGTGGCCGGGGAATTCGGTCTCGCCGCGGCCGACATGACGCTGGTCATCACGGCGAGCACCGCCGGCATGTGCCTGGGGGCGATGGTGCTGGGATCGCTCAGCGACCGGTTCGGCCGCCGCGTCGTGGTCCTGGTGGCCCTGGTGTGCTTCGGGCTTTTCTCGCTGCTGGGCAGCGCGGCCCGAACACCGGAGCAGATCGTCGTGCTGCGCTTCCTGATCGGCATCGGCATGGGAGGAGCCACTCCTGCGCTGCTGGCGCTGACCGCGGAGTACAGCGCCAGCAAGTACCGGGGAATCGCGATGGCGCTGGTGCTGCTCGGCTTGCCCGGGGGAGCGTTGCTCGGTGGCTTGGTCGCTGCCGCGTGGCTGCCGGCTGTGGGGTGGCGGGGGATCTTCTTGATCGGCGGGCTGCTGCCCCTGCTGTTCGCGGCGTTCTGCCTGGTGGCCCTGCCGGAGTCGCCGTCCCTGCTGGTGACCAGGGGAACTGGTGCCGCGCGGCGCCAGGTGAGGCGGTTGGTGCGCTGCTACTTCGCCGTGGAAACGGCGGAGGACGCCGAGTTCGAAGTCGCTGGGGCCGCGACCAAGCGGGCTCGGTCACCGCTCTTCTCCAGCGTCGCTTCCGCACCGTCACGATCGCGGTGTTCAGCATCTACTTGCTCAACTGGATCGCCTGGTACCTGCTGTTGCTGTGGATTCCGACCGCGCTGGCCGAGCTGGGGCTTGCGGAATCGGCAGCTGCCCTGGGCACGGTGGCGGTGAACGGCGCGTTCATCGTCTTCGCAATTCCGCTCTCCCTGCTGCTGTCCAGGGCGGACCCGCGCAACCTGCTGCTGGCCATGTTCGGCTGCGGGGTGGCGTTGTCGGTCGGCCTGAGCTTGGCCGGAACCAGTTTTCCCCTGGTGTTCGCGCTGCTCGCCCTGGCCGGTTTCGGGGTGGGTGGCCAGCAGCTCGCGTTGAACTACCTGATCGCGAACGCTTATCCCGCGCAGTTGCGGGCCACCGCGACCGGCTGGGGGATCGGTCTCGGCCGGGTGGGGTCGATCCTGGGGTCCGCGTCCGGCGGGTTCCTGCTCGACGCGCTCGGTGTCGCGGGCTACTTCCTCAGCTTGGCCGTTCCGCTCGCCTTCGCCGGCGCGGCTGCGCTGTTGGTGAAGAGCGCTCGCGGGCCGGAAGAACCCGCGCCGGATCCCTTCGCGGCGCGGTCGACGGGCAGGCCGTGATTTCACTGCTGCGGTCGCAGCACGTTCACCTCGAGCCCGGTGAGGAAGCGGTAGGGGCGGTGGTCGAGCAGGTCGCCGAACTTCTTGCGGAGCCGGGACATCTCCGCCCGCACCGTGATCGTGCGGCTGCGGTCCTGGAAGAGGTGGCCGGCGAGGTCGGCCGCGGTGCACCCGGCGGGGTTCTCGGCCAGGGTGCGCAGGATGTCGGCGTGGCGCCGGCTGAGGCGGTGGGTCCAGCTGGCCGACTCCCGGTGCACGGTCAGGGTCGGGCGGCCGGGTCGCCGGAGGTCGAGGACCACCCGGGTGCTGGTGGTGGGAACGTCACCGCACAGGCGCAGCAGCATCCCGCCGGGCAGCGGCTCGACCAGGCAGGTCCCGAACGCGGGCAGCCAGATGCGGGGCTGGTCGAGGTCGGCCGGCAGGGCCACCCGGTCGATCGGGGGGAGCCCGGTGGAGGCGGCGACCCACCCGGTGTGGTCGATCACCAGCGCTTGCCCGTTCAGCTTGGCGAGCATGGGGGTGCCGACGGCGCGCAGCCGGTCCAGGTGGGCGCGGTGCTGCTCCCACAGGCGTGCTTTGGCCAGGCCGGCGACCGCGTGGACCAGGGCCAGGGTGCTGGGGTGCACGGTGTCGGCCGGCCCGCTGACGTCGACCGCGCCGAGGAGCCTCCCGTCGCGGGGGTCGTGCAGGGGCGCGGCCGCGCACGTCCACGGGTGGTGGGAGCGCACGTAGTGCTCGCACGAGTGGACTTGCACCGGGGCTTCTTCGACGAGCGCGGTGCCGATCGCGTTGGTGCCGACCTCGGTTTCGCGCCACGACGCGCCTTCGATGAAACCGAGCTGGTCGGCGTTGCGCATCGCGCGGAGGTGCCCTTCCCGCCACAGGACGCGGCCGTCGGCGTCCACGATGACGACGATGTGCCCGGCTCGTTCCGCGGCGGGCACCAGCCCACCCCGCAGTTCCTGCAGCGCTTCCCCGGACAGTCCGCACCGCAGGCGGCGCTGGTGGACTTCGCCGGCGGGCACGGGGTGGTTGGCGGAACCGCAGTCGGGGTCGACGCCCTGCTCGCGGACGCGCTGCCAGGATTTCGCGATCACCGGACGCGGCATGGTGGGCGGCCGCTGGCCGGCCAGCACTGCTTCGCGGGCGCGGGCGAGCTGCCGTGGATGCGCTTGCGGCGCCATGGCGGTCGCGAGGTCCTGAGTGCGCATGCCAGCCCCTCCTGGGTCGGGGAACCGGTTCAACCAGGACTTGTTGCCCGGGTCACAGGAGACAGGAAAGCTGTGGCCGCGGGAGAATGCAAGAGCTGTTCCGGCGTGTGGCGCCGGTTCCCGCTGCTCAGTTCCCGCGCCTCGCGGCGGGGGTGAGCGGGTCAGTCCTCTTCGGCGAGCACCCGCTGCATGCGCGCGGTCACGGCGTGCCGGCGCGGGTCGCTGGCCGGTAGCCGGTGCGCGAGCTGGCCGAGCACTTCCAGGTCGTCGTCCAGGCCGCGTTGGGAGAGCAGCCACAGCGCTTCGACGTCCCCACCGCCCAGGGCCGCGCTGCGGAGGCGGGCGAGGAGCTCTTCGCGTTCGTCGCGGATCGCCGGGGCTTCCGAAGCGGGCAGCAGCGGCCCCCGGTGGGCTTGCGCCGCGGTCTTGATGTCCCCGTTGTCCAGGGCCCGGCGCACGTCGAGGAAGTCGGCGCACACTTCGGCGGTCAACCGGTAGGGCCGGGTGGCGATCACGCGTTCCCCGAGGTGGGCGCGCAGGCGGTGGATCTCGGCCCGGGCGGTCACCGGGTTGCCATGGTCGCCGTGGAGTTGGCAGGCCAGCTGGTCGGCGGTGAGCCCGGTGGGGTGCAGGGCCAGCAGGGCGAGGATTTCCGCGTGCCGCAGGCTCAACGCGATGTTCCGGCCGTCGAGCACCGCCCGGGGCCCGTGGGTGTCGAGGAAGGACAGGGAGAGCGAGGGGCGTCGGGCGCGGCTGCTGGTGGGGCGGCCGAGCCGCAGGAGGTATCCCTCGGCGAGGGGTTCCAGGGTCGCTTCTCGACCGTCGGCGAGCACCACGCGCCCGTGCGCGGGGGTGACGTCCACCCGTTCCGGCAGCGCCAGGCCGTCGCCGGGTTCGACCGCCAGCACCCGCCCCGTGGGGGCGAGCAGTGCTCCTGCTTCTCCGCGCAAACCGCGCAGGTGCGGCATGTTGCGGGCGCGCAGCTGCTCGTCCCGGACGGCCATCCGGGCCCGCAGGTGGCTTTCGGCCAGCTGCGCTGCCGCGCTCACCAGGGCGACCATCGCCGGGTGCATGGTGCGCAGCGGTCCGCTGATGTCCACCGCGCCCAGCACGCGTCCGGTGTCCGGGTCGTGGATGGGGCTGGCCGCGCACGTCCAGTCGTGGTAGGTGCGCACCAGGTGTTCGGCGGAGTGGATCTGCACGGGTTTGCCGACGGCCAGGGTGGTGCCCATCGCGTTGGTGCCGATGGCGTCTTCCGACCACCGGGTGCCTTCGGCCAGGCGCACCTGTTCGGCTCGGCGGGCGACGCCGGTGTTGCCCTCCAGCCACAGCACCAGACCGTCCTGGTCGGTCACGATCATGACGTGCTTGGCTTCGTCGGCCACGCTGAGCACGGTTTCCCGCAGCACGGGGAGCACGGCTGCCAGCGGGTGGGCGGAGCGCCGCTGGTGGACTTCGTCGCGCTCCCACACCACCGGTGCTTGCCGGTCGTTCGGGTCCACGTCGGCGGCCAGGGAGCGCTGCCAGGACTCGTAGATCAGGGGCCTGGGGGAGCGGGGCGCTCGGTCGCCGCTGAGCACCGCGCTCCACACCCGTTCCAGCACCGACGCGTATTCGATCGGGTCTTCGAAGACTTCCGTGCTCACGCACTCGTTGTCGGGCAATGCCCTGCCTCCGGGGGGGGGATTCGCCTGCTGACGTGCTGGCGCGCTGCGGCCGTTCGCGGTTGCGGCCGCAGCGCGCTGTCCTGCCTGCTGGGGGCTAGCCGAGCACCGATTCGATGGTTTCCCGGGTGGCTGTCGGGTTTTCCATGTGCACCATGTGCCCGGCGTCGTCGACGACGCGGAAGGTGACCTGGTTGCCGAACACCTCGGGTTCGACCATCGGCACCACCCGGTCTTGCCGGCCCCACACCACCGCGGTGGGCGCGGTGACCTCCGCGAGGGCGGTGGTGGCGTCGATGGCCTGCTTGTCGCCGTCCAGCAGCGTGCCCAGCAGGGTTTGCAGGGCTTGCTGGACCCCGTCGATGCGTTTGAACTTCAGCAGGTCGTCCACCAGTTGCCGGGTCACCTGGGATTCGTCGGCGAACAGCTGCCGCAGGTGCGGTTTGAGTTCCCGGCGCGTGCTGGCGGACACGAACCCGCGCAGGTAGTCGGCGTTCACTTCAGCGCCGAAGCCGGCCGGTGCCACCAGCGTCAGCGACCGCACCCGTTCCGGGGCCGCGGCGGCTGCCGCGGTGACGATCGCGCCGCCCAGCGAGTGGCCGACCAGGTGGGCTCGTTCGATGCCGAGCGCGTCCAGGAATCCCGTGACGCAACCGGCCAGTGTGGACAGGCTGCCGTCGCCCACGTCCTTGCTGGAGTCGCCGTGCCCGGGCAGGTCCAGGGCGTGCACGGTGCGGCCTTGCGCGAGCGGTTCTTGGACGAACAGCCAGGAGTTCTTGTCCCCGCCGAAGCCGTGCACCAGCACCACGGTCTCGGGACCGTCGCCGAGGGTGGCGTAGGAGAGGGTGCGGCCCCCGACTTCGGTCTTGCTGGTCACCGGGCCTGCGTCCGCTTCGACTTCGCCGGTGGCGAGCTGTTCGCGGGCTTGTTCGACCGCGGCCTCGATGTCGCTGTCGGGCACCTCGGCCGGGGCGACGATCGCGATCGTCGCGCCCACGGGGGCGGCTTCCCCCGCGGGGACGACGATGCCGCGCAGCAGTCCTTCCTCGGTGGATTCCAAGGTGCCGGCGATCTTGTCGGTGTCGATTTCGGCCAGTTCCGTGCCGTCGGTGACGGGGTCGCCGATGGACCCCAGCCACTCGGTGATCGTGCCGCTGGTCATCGACAGCCCCCACTTGGGCATGGTGACGTGCCGGATCCGGTCGTCGGTCATGCTCAGCGCTCCCAGCTCGTGACTTTCTTGACCGCGTTGACGATGCGCTGCGGGTCGGGGATGTAGAGGTCTTCCAGGGCGGCGCTGAACGGCACCGGGGTGTGCGGTGCGGTGACCATTTCGATCGGTGCGCGCAGTGCGCCGAACGCTTCCCGCGCCGCGAGCGCGGAGATGTCGGTGGCGAGGTTGCAGCGCGGGGTGGCTTCGTCCACGACCACGAGGCGCCCGGTGTTCTCGACGCTTTCCAGGATCGTGTCGGTGTCGAGCGGGCTGGTGGTGCGTGGGTCGATGATGTCGCACTCCACCCCGGAGCGGGCGAGTTCGTCGGCGGCTCGTTGGGCGAAGGAGACCATCCGCCCGAGGGCCACGATGGTGACGTCGTCTCCTTCGCGCACGATGTTGGCTTCCCCGAAGGGAATGGCGTACGGCTCTTCGGGCACGTCGCCGGTCTCGTCGTACATCGCCTTGTGCTCGCAGAAGATCACCGGGTCGTCGTCCCGGATCGCTTGGATCAGCAGGCCTTTGGCTTCGTACGGCGAGGACGGCAGCACGACCTTCAGCCCGGGGATGTGCGTGAAGATCGGGTAGAGGGCTTGGGAGTGCTGCGCGGCGGCGTTGAGCCCCGCCCCGTACATGGTGCGGATGACGACCGGGGTGACGGCTTTGCCGCCGAACATGTAGCGGAATTTGGCCGCCTGGTTGAAGATCTGGTCGAAGCACACGCCCATGAAGTCGATGAACATCAGTTCGGCGACCGGGCGCATGCCGCGGGTGGCCGCGCCGATCGCGGCCCCGATGAACGCGGACTCGCTGATCGGCGTGTCCAGGACGCGTCCCGGGAACCGGTGGTAGAGGCCTTTGGTGACGCCGAGGACACCGCCCCAGGCGTCTTGTTCGCCGGGGGCTCCCGCGCCGCCCGCGTTGTCCTCACCGAGCACGATGACGCTGCTGTCGCGCTCCATCTCCTGGGCGAGTGCCTCGTTGAGCGCTTCGCGGTAGCTGATGGTGCGTGCCATGGGAAACCTTCCCGGTCAGTAGGAGATGTAGACGTCGGTTTCGAGGTCTTCGCGTCCCGGTTCGGGCGCGGCCAGCGCCGCGGCGACCGATTCGTCGATCAGCTGGTCGACTTCGCGGTCGATCTCGTCCAGCTGCGCGTCGGTGAGCTGGCCGTTGGCGGTGACCTTGGCGCGGAACGCCTTGAGGCAGTCGGATTCCTGCTTGGCGCGGGCGACTTCGTTGCTGCGGTAGGTTTGCTGGTCGCCTTCGAAGTGCCCGTAGTAGCGGGTGAACTTGACTTCGATCAGGGTCGGTCCGCCACCGTTGCGGGCGCGTTCGATGGCTTCACCGGCCACTTCGTGCACCGCGAAGAAGTCGAACCCGTCGACGATGACTCCCGGCATGCCGAATCCGGCCGCCCGGTCGGCGATGTTGTCCACCGACACCGACCAGGAGCTCGAGGTGGCTTCGGCGTAGCCGTTGTTCTCGGCGACGAACACGGCCGGCAGGTTCCACACCGACGCGAGGTTGAGCGCCTCCAACGTGGTGCCCTGGTTGCTGGCGCCGTCACCGAAGAAGGCGACCCCGACCCCGCCGGTGCCCTGCATCTTGGCGGCCAGCGCGGTGCCGCAGATCAGCGGCGGCCCACCGCCGACGATGCCGTTGGCGCCCAGCATGCCCTTGCTGAGGTCGGCGATGTGCATCGAGCCGCCTTTGCCGCGGCACGACCCGGTGCGCCGGCCGTAGATCTCGGCCATCATCTCCCGGACGTCGACGCCTTTGGCGATGCAGTGCCCGTGGCCGCGGTGGGTGCTGGCGATCGCGTCCCGCTCGTCCAGGTGCATGCACACCCCGGTGGCGGACGCTTCTTCCCCGGCGTAGAGGTGCACGAAACCGGGGATGTCGCCTTTGGCGAACTCCTGGTGCACCCGGTCTTCGAAGGCCCGGATGGTCCGCATCGTCCGGTAGGCGGTGAGCAGGCCGGTTTCGTCCAGTGCACCGGCCGGTTTCGCGGAAACCGTTCCTGTCATGGGATTCCTCCGTTGTGCGGTGCGGTGCGCCACGAGCCGTTGGGCGCGGCGCTTGCGGGCGGGGGCTGGATCAGCAGTCCGCGTTGGGCGGCGGTGGCGAGCACGGCCCGCACGTCCAGCACGCGCGGGCCCTGGTCGGTGAGGGTCACGGTCACGGTTTGGCCTGCGCCGAACTCGAATTCGCGTTCCCCGTCGAGGGCGACCGTTCCGGCGGGCACGTCGCTGCTGCGGGGTTGGTCCAGCGGTAGTGGTTCGGCGTCGGCGACGCCGACGGTGGTGAGCGCGCCGGGGGCGATGGGGGCCAGCACGGTGCGCGGGGCGGTGTCCTGCGGGGCGAACCGGACCGCGACCCCGCGCGGCTCGTGCCGCCCGGTGGGCAGCAGTTGCCCGGGGATGCTGGACAGCCCGGTCGCGTGGGGTTCGGCGAACGCGCAGTAGAGCTCGCGCAGGCTGCTGGCCTGCCACACCGCGCGGGCGCCGACGTGCTCGGCCGTGGACACGCACACGTCCACCAGCGCCAGTTCGTCCCGGTCGCCGCAGGTGACCCGCAGCAGTTTCGCCCGCTGCGCCACGGTCGCGGGATCGACGAGACCGGTGGCCACCAGGGCCGCGGCGGTGCCGGCGACAGTGGCCTCCCACATCTGGGGGAAGGCGTTGTTCGTTCCGGTGCTCAGCGGCAGCACCGGGGTGTCGCCCAGTTCGCTGGCCGCTGCGCGCACGGTGCCGTCCCCGCCGAGCAGGACGATCACTTCCGCGCCGGCGGCCCGCATCCGCCGCACCAGGGCCCGGGTGTCCTCGGCGGTGCCGGTGGTGCGGTCGAGTTCGCAGAACTCCAGGTCGGGAAGCCGCCCGGATTCGGTGGCGCGGTGCTGGCGGACGGCCCGCAGCACCCCGCCGGCCACGCCGAACTGGTCGGTGGACAGCAGGACCCGGTCGACGCCGAGCGCGCCGGCGGCGGCCACGATCCGCAGCACCATGTTCGACTTCTCGGCGTTGGGGAACACGGAGGCGTGCGCCACCAGTCGCCGGATGTCGCGGCCGGACATCGGGTTGGCGATGACGCCGATGGTCGAGCACCGCGTGCCCGGTGCGGGCGCCGGCGGCCGGTGGACCTGGCCGTTGCCCGAGCCGTGCTGCTGCACCCTTGCCTCCCAACCCGCCATTCGTGTAACGCAGGTCACTTCAGGTTGGGAACAGCAGACGCCATCCGCGCGGCCGCCGGCAAGAGTTGCAAAGGGTTGCAACCCCTCCGGAGCAACCTCGGTGCAACGCGGTTGCAACGCGTCGTGGGTCACGCTGCCGCCCACCAACCCCACTTCCGCGCAGGAGGCAGCAGATGACGAAGTACGCAGCGCCAGGAACTGAGGGAAGCGTCGTTGCCTACGAGTCACGCTACGACCACTTCATCGGCGGCGAGTACGTGCCGCCGGCCAAGGGCGGCTACTTCGAGAACCCGACCCCGGTGACCGGGGAGAACTTCACCGAGGTCGCCCGCGGCACGGCGGAGGACGTCGAACGGGCGCTCGACGCCGCGCACGGGGCCGCGCCCGCCTGGGGCAAGACCCCCGCTGCCGAGCGCGCCAGCCTGCTCAACCGCATCGCCGACCGCATGGAGGAGAACCTCGAGGCGCTGGCGGTGGCCGAGAGCTGGGAGAACGGCAAGCCGGTGCGGGAAACGCTGGCCGCCGACATCCCCTTGGCGATCGACCACTTCCGCTACTTCGCCGGTGCCATCCGCGCCCAGGAGGGCAGCATCAGCGAAATCGACGGGGACACCGTCGCCTACCACTTCCACGAGCCGCTCGGCGTGGTCGGGCAGATCATCCCGTGGAACTTCCCGCTGCTGATGGCGACCTGGAAGCTCGCCCCGGCACTGGCCGCCGGCAACGCGGTGGTGCTCAAACCGGCCGAGCAGACCCCGGCGTCCATCCACGTGCTGCTGAGCCTGATCGCCGACCTGCTGCCGCCCGGCGTGGTCAACGTGGTCAACGGTTTCGGCGTGGAGGCCGGCAAACCGCTGGCGTCCAGCAACCGGATCGCCAAGATCGCCTTCACCGGTGAGACCACGACCGGTCGCCTGATCATGCAGTACGCCAGCGAGAACATCATCCCGGTCACGCTGGAGCTGGGCGGCAAGAGCCCGAACATCTTCTTCAACGACGTCGCCTCGGCCCGCGACGCCTTCTACGACAAGGCGCTCGAAGGGTTCGCGCTGTTCGCGCTCAACCAGGGCGAGGTGTGCACGTGCCCGTCGCGGGCGCTCATCCAAGCCGGCATCTACGACGACTTCCTCGGGGAGGCCGTGGAGCGCACGAAGGCGATCCGCCAGGGCCACCCGCTCGACACCGAAACGATGATCGGCGCGCAGGCCAGCAACGACCAGTACGAGAAGATCCTCTCCTACATCGACATCGGCCGGAAGGAAGGCGCGAAGGTGCTCACCGGTGGTGAACCGGCCGACCTCGGCGGTGAGCTGTCCGGCGGCTACTACGTGCAGCCCACGGTGTTCGAGGGCCACAACAAGATGCGGATCTTCCAGGAGGAGATCTTCGGCCCGGTGGTGTCGGTGACCCGCTTCGACGACTACGCGGACGCGATGAAGATCGCCAACGACACCCTCTACGGCTTGGGTGCCGGGGTGTGGTCGCGCGACGCCAACACCGCCTACCGCGCCGGCCGCGACATCCAGGCCGGCCGGGTGTGGGTGAACAACTACCACGCCTACCCGGCGCACGCCGCGTTCGGCGGCTACAAGCAGTCCGGCATCGGGCGGGAAACCCACAAGATGATGCTGGAGCACTACCAGCAGACCAAGAACCTGCTGTTCAGCTACTCGACCAACAAGCTCGGACTGTTCTGAGGCGGCTGATGACCTGCAGCAGGGTGGCCGTCACCCCGCAGGCGGCGGAGCTGATCCGCCGCCTGCGCGGCCAGCACGGCCCGCTCATGTTCCACCAGTCCGGCGGGTGCTGCGACGGCAGCGCCCCGATGTGCTACCCGGCGGGCGAATTCCGCACCGGGGCTTCGGACGTCCACCTCGGTGACCTCGAGGTGGACGGGGTTCCGGAGCCGGTTCCGGTGTGGATGTCCGCGGCCCAGTTCGAGTACTGGAAGCACACCCACCTCACCATCGACGTGGTGCGGGGCCGGGGCAGCGGGTTCTCCTTGGAAGCCCCGGAAGGGGTGCGTTTCCTGCTGCGCTCCCGCCTGCTCACCGACGAGGAGCTCGAAGCTTTCGGGCTCGCCTGAGCAGTCCGCTGAGGACTTCTCCTGGACGGGAACCGCGCACCGCCACCGGTGGTGCGCGGTTCCCGCTTGCGCGGTGGGAAGTCTGTCGCCGATCGGCGGTCGCGGGCAGCGGTGCGCTCGGTGCTGGGGCTGCACCGCGATAGCGCGCACGAGCGGTTCTCGAGGTGAATCCTCCGTGCTCTGGGCGGAGTTGCGCGGGGCGGGCTCGTTCTGAGCCTGAGGCGCGGTGCTTTCGCCGGACCGCGGTGGTCGCGCTGGTGCGCCCGCTGCACTGGGCGGGGAGAAGACCGCGGGAGGAGTGGAGTCGCCACGGGCTGCCGGCGGTTCGCGCGGTCCGCTGCGCTCAGCCGTGACCGGTGGGCAACCCGCTGCGACTGCGTGCTCGGTCTGGGCGCTCGGCACCACCCGGGAGGTGGGCGAGGAGCCCGACCCCCGTTCATCTCCCCTTCAACGGGAAGCGCCCCGCCGTTCCTGGGCGGAAGGCGCTTCCGGTGCGCTGGGGCGTGCCGGGTCAGGAGCGGGTGGTGCGGAAGAAACCTTCCGGGATGATGAGGTCTTCGCGGGCGAGCTCGTGGATCGAGGACTTGCCCAACCCCAGCAGCGCGGAGTCGATGCCGCTGCGCAGGATGTCGAAGACGTTCCGCACCCCGGCCTGCCCGTTGGCGGCCAGTCCCCACAGGTAGGCGCGGCCGATCATGACCGCTTTGGCTCCCAGGGCGAGTGCTTTGACGACGTCGCTGCCGCGGCGCACGCCCCCGTCGAGGAGGACTTCCACCTGGTCACCGACGGCTTCGGCGATCGCGGGCAGCAATCGGATGGTGGCGGGGGTGGAGTCCAGGTTGTTGCCGCCGTGGTTGGACACCGAGATGGCGGTGGCCCCGATGTCGACCGCGCGGCGCGCGTCGTCGGGTCGCGTGATGCCCTTGATGGCGTACGGGCCGTCCCACTGCTCGCGCAGCCACGCCAGGTCTTCCCAAGTGGGCGGGGGTGTTTGCATCCACTCGCCGTAGGCGCCGAAGAAGGGCGGTGCTGGTTCCCCGGGCGGGAAGGCGTTCGGGGTGGTCAGATCGGGGAGCCCGTGCCGGAGGAAGCCCCACAGCCAGCGCGGGTGGCTGAGGCCTTCAGGGGCGAAGCGCAGCATGGTCCGCAGGTTCATCTTCTCCGGGATGGGCGGACTGCCCCAGTCCCGACTGGTGGCGAAGGACCAGTCCAGGGTGACGATCAGACCTTTGGCACCCGCGTTGCGGGCTCGCTCCAGGCGGGCGAGGATGCGGTCCCGGTTGCCGGACCAGTAGATCTGGAAGAACGTCTTCGGGTTGGCCGCCACCACGTCTTCTATCGGTTTGCTGGCGAACGAGCTGAGCCCGATCGCGGTGTCGGCCTCCGCTGCTCCTCGCGCGACCGCGACTTCCCCGTCCGGGTGCACCGCTTGCACGCCCGTGGGCGAGACGATGACCGGCAGGGAGATCTCCTGGCCGAGCACGGTCGTCGCCTGGTCCCGCTTCGCGGGCAGATCGGCGATGTGGGGGACGAAGCCGATTTCGCCGAAAGCCTTGATGTTGTCGTCCAGGGTCAAGCCTCGTTCGCTGCCCGCGACGAGTGCTTTGTAGACGGTTTTGGGCAGGCGTTTCTTGGCGCGCCGGTGGGCTTCGGCGACTGTCTCGAACCATTCCGACACTTCGGTTCCTCCATCGGTGGTCGTCGATGGTTGCGTGAGCGGAAAACCCGTTCGATCCGGGGCAGCAGGGGCGCGAGGGTGCGGTTGCGGATCGCGCCCCACCAGAGCCCGGCCCCGTAGGCCAGGTCGTCCAGGCGCCGCACGAGCACGTGCGCCAACGGCGGGAGGGGACTGCTGCTGTTCCGGTGGTCCAGCAGGCCTTCCACGAGCGCTGCGGCGGCGAGGAGTCTGCGCGCCCGCCGGCTGGTCAGCGCTGCTGCAGCGCTGAGCGGCCAGTAGTGGCGCGTCGCGGCGCGGGCCAGTTGCTGCGCGGTGGCGTGCAGGCTGCCGAGGGCCAGCAGCGCCCCCGCGCGGGCGGGGGTGTCGGCGTCGGGCATGCGCTTGGCCAGTCGGACGGCTGCGGAAGCGGTCAACGCCACCGCGAGCGGCGCTGTTCTGCGGTTGAGCAGCAGGATCGTGGCGGCCGAGGACCACCAGGCGGTGTGCAGGGGAGGCACTTGACCGGGGTGCCGGAGGGAGAGCGGGGCGGCGCTCGTCCCGTAGAAGGCGCGCTGGCCGACCCAGCTGAGCAGGTCGGTGCGGTGCTCGTGGGCCACGCGGGCGGTGGGGACGTAGCGGAGGCGCCAGCCGGCCCGGTGCATGCGCATGCACAGGTCCACGTCTTCGCCGACTCGCATGTCGACTGCGAACCACGGGACGGCTTCCCGGCGCACGACGATGGTGGTGGAGGGGACGTACGACAGCTGGGTGAGCGGGGCGACGGGCCCCTCCCGGGGCCCCATGTCCAGCGGGGAGCGGGTTTCTTCGAACGCGTCCAGCCAGTTCCGGTTCTCCCGGTGCAGCGGCACCACTCGTGGGGCGGCGAGCCCCACGGCCGGGTCGAGGAAGTTCCCCAGCAGCGTCGGCAGCCACCCCGGGCAGGGCACGACGTCGGAGTCGATGAAGGCGACGAACCGGGTGCAGCTGTGCCGCAGCCCGGTGTTGCGCGCCACGGCCGGGCCGAGGTTGTGCTCGTGCCGGAGGACGCGGGCGCCGTGCCGGCGGGCCGCGGCGGCGATCCGGGTGGGGTCGCGGGACCCGTCGTCGACCACCAGCACCGGCAGGTCGGCGGTGTCCGCGTCGGAGCGCAGGGCGGTGAGCAGCCGTTCGAGCATGTCGGCGCGGTCCCGGACCGGGATGACGATGCTGGTCTGGTGCGCGCGCACCGCGGGCGGGCGGGGGTGGACGACGCCGGCGTCGAGCAGTTTGCGGGCCACCGCCCGGGTGGCCGGGTCCGATGCGGTGAACTGCCCGGCGTCGAGCAGCCGGGCGGTCCGTTCGTTGAGCCGCAGCAGCCGGGGCGGGCTTCCCCCGTACAGCAGTCGCCCGTTGCGCGAGCGGTGCACGTCGGCGGCGAGCTGGACGGTGAACCCGTCGGGCAGGTCGGTGCTGCGCGGTGGGCGGGGTACCGCGGCCACCGGGTGTTCCGCGGTCATGCCCCGAACCCCCCGTCCGCGTGCACGACCGAACCGGTCACCGCCGTGGATTCCGGGGAGCACACCCAGGCCACGGCGGCGGCGACTTCGTCGGGTTCGAGCGCTCGGCGCACGAGCTGGTGCTGGCCGAGTTCTTCTTCGTCGTCCAGCCCGTACAGTTCGGCGGTGGCGCGCAGCATGTCGGTGCGGGTCGAACCGGGGGACACCGCGACCGCGCTCACCCCGGTTCCCTGCAGGTCGCAGGCGAGGCCGCGGACGAGCCCCAGCACGGCGTGCTTGGCGGCGCAGTAGCCGCCCAGCCGCCACAGGCCCCGGTGCGCGGCTGCCGAGGCCAGCGCGACGAAGCGGCCGTTGCGCGGTTCGGGGGCGGCCAGCAGGCGCGGCACCGCGGCGCGGGCGAGGTTGAGCACCCCGGTCACGTCGATGTCGAGCAGGGTGCGCCAGCTGCTCTCCGGGATCTCCCACACCGGTTCGCCGCCGAGGATCACCGCAGCGCACGCGACGGCGGCGTCCAGCCGGCCGTGCTGCTGCAGGGCCAGGTCGCAGGCCGCTGCCAGGGCGTTCGGGTCTCGCACGTCGGCGACCACCGACTCGACGCGTGAGTGGGATCCGGCCAGTTCGGTCAAGTCCTCGGGCCGTGCCAGGGGGTAGTTCACCGCTGGGTCGTCCGCGCAGCGGTCCACGGCCACGACCGCCCAGCCGGTGGCGGCCAGGCGGCGGGTTACGGCGGCGCCGATGCCGCGCGCGGCTCCGGTCACCACTGCCACGCGACGCTCGCTCATGGCGCGCCCACCTTCGGCGCGACCAGCAGCCGCCCCGTGTCGTCGACCTGCCAGCCCCGCACGGCGGCGGCCAGGGCGGTGGACATCTTCGCCAGCAGCTCGGCGCCTTCGGCGCCGTTGGCACCCGCCGGGTTGCCGAGGACGCCGTTCGGGCTCACCGCCTTGACACCGAGGGTCTGGAGCTGGTCCAGCACGGCCGGTGCGTCCGGGCCGGGCTCCAGGTGTGCTCCGCGCACGGCGTGGGGGCGGAGGGCGTGCACGATCGAGGTTTCGGCTCGGCCGCTGTGCGCGTGGGGTTCCCCGTTCGCGCACGGCCACCACGCGACGTTGCGTCCTTCGGAGCGGAGCCGCCGCACCGCGCCGGCCAAGCTGTTCAGGTTCCCGCCGTGGCCGTTGACCACGACGAGCCGGGAAGCCCAGCGCAGCATCGAGCGGCCGATCTCGACGATCAACAGGTGCAGAGCGGTGTGGCCGATGGAGATGGTTCCGGGGAAGCCTTCGTGCTCGCCGCTGGCGCTGTAGTTCTGAGTGGGGGCCAGGACGACGTCGGTGTCGCTGCGCAGCAGGGCGAGAGCGCGTTCGGCGACCGCGGTCGCGATGGCGGCGTCGGTGTCCAGCGGCAGGTGGGGGCCGTGCTGCTCGCACGCGCCGAGCGGCAGCAGCACCAGCGGTTCGCGTGCTTCCAGTTCAGGCCATGTTCGGTCGGCCAGGTGCCCGGTCATGACTGGGTTCCTCTCCGGCTTCGGGGCCGCGCCGCAGCGGTCCCCGAAGCGCGAGCCGCCTGGTCACGGGAGGTCTGCGAGCGGGTTCTCGTCGCACGGGCGCGGTGCTGTCCGCACCGCTGGCATGCCGAGCAGCACCCGGTTGCGGGAGGTGCGCCGGGAGTGGTCCTTCTCCGCTCGAGGAATCGCGTTCGGGTCCACGGTGGACATGAGTTGTCGGCCGTGCCCCTTGACGCATTCGGGGTCCGGCCCGTCCAGGGGGAGCCCGGTGAAGAACTTCGCCGCCATGCAGCCTCCTTGGCAGGCGTCGAACGCCGAGCAGGAGGTGCAGGCCCCGCTGCTCTGCGTGGTCCGCAGCTTGGAGAAGAGGCCGGAGTTGCGCCACACCTCTTCGAACCCGGCGTCGCGCACGTTGCCCGCTTTGAACGCGTCGTGGATGGCGAACGGGCAGGCGTAGACGTCGCCGACCGGGTCGATCAGGCACACCACTCGGCCGGCGCCGCACAGGTTGAGGCCGGGCAGGGCGCCTTCGCCGAGGGCGTTGAGGTGGAAGAAGGAGTCGCCGGTCAGCACGTTCTCCCCGTGGTCGAGCAGCCAGCGGTAGATCTGCCGCTGCTGTTCGGCGGTGGGGTGCAGCTCGTCCCACACGTCCGCGCCTCGACCGGAGGGGCGCAGTCGGGTGATCCGCAGCTGGGCGTCGTAGGAGTCGGCGATCTTCTTGAACTCGTCCAGCTGGTCCACGTTCTGGCGGGTCATGACCACCGAGATCTTGAAGCCGCGCATGCCGGCGGCGGCCAGGTTGTCCATGGCCCGCAGCGCCGTGCGGTAGGAGCCGGGGCCGCGGATCGCGTCGTTCACCTCTGCTGTGGCCCCGTCCAGGGAGATCTGGACGTCGACGTAGTCGGTGGCGGCGAGCCGGCGGGCCCGTTCCGGAGTGATCCGGATGCCGTTGGTGGAGAACTTGACGCCTATGTTGCGGGAGATGGCGTGGTCGAGGAGTTCCCAGAAGTCGGGGCGGACGGTGGGTTCGCCGCCACCCACGTTGATGTAGAAGACCTGCATGCGGGACAGCTCGTCGAGGACCGCTTTGATCTCCCCGGTGGTCAGCTCGTCCGGGTCGCGGCGGCCCGAGGACGACAAGCAGTGCTCGCAGGTGAGGTTGCAGGCGTAGGTCCATTCCCAGGTCAGGCAGATCGGGGCGTCCAGGCCGTGCTTGAACTGCTCGACCAAGGGCGGGACCGGCTGCTGGTTCGGTGGCTGCGCGGTGATGGTCATGGCGCCTTTCCGCCCTTCACGAAGTCGGTTGCCGGCGAACGATCATGTCGGCCTCCGCGAGCGAGGCCAGGGCGCGCAGGTAGCCCGGCCGTTGCTGTTCGGCCACCTGGCAGGCGGTGAGCGCCTCGTCGATCGAGCTGTGGTCGTCGAGGTGTTCGACGACCTCGACGAGCTGGCGGCTCTTCAGGAACGACAACCGCCGGTTCCCGAAGTGGTAGGCGAGCGCGCCGAAGGGTTCGGGCCGTAGCGCTACCTGCGGGTTTTTCCGGTACGGAAGATCGGGCCGGAAGGCCGGGCTACCCATCGCTCACCGTCCTCAGTAGACGCCGCACATGCCGTCGATGGAGACCTCTTCGACCAGGAATTCCTCGACCACGTCGGGGGATTCCGGTTCGGTGCCGGTCACGGCGAGGTCGGTGGTGTTGGTGGCGGAATCCTCCATCGTTCCCCTCCTTCGGTGCGGGTTCTGATCGCCGCGGCGCCACCGGCGCCAGCGGCAAAAAACACGCTATGGCGGGGGAATTCGCGCTTCGCCGTGCGAGCGGGTCATCCGCACCTGTCCGTTCGAACAGGTGCGAGCAGCTGACGTTCGCCGGGGGAGGTCTGCCCCCTGTCCGATCGAACAGGTCCGCTCCCCGCCGTTCGTTCTGATCGTGCTTCCGGAGGGCGAGTCTTGGGCTTCGCAGGGTTCTCGAGGCGTGACGTGGCGCACTACTTTCACGGCTCAACCGGGAGCGGTGGTGCTCACCTCCCGGGCGAGAGCCGTGGCCAGTGCAACGCTGCGTGTGGAAAGGACGGCGAGATGAAGGTCGAGGAGCTGCTCAGACCGTTCCCCATCAAGGAATTCCATCCCTTCCCCCGGGCTTTGATGGGGCCGGGAGCGCACGAGCTGATCGGTCCGGAGGCCAAGAAGCTGGGCTTCCGCAAGACGCTGGTGATGACTTCGGGGCTGCGCGGCACCGACATCGTGCACAAGATCGTGGAGTCCATGAAGTACCACGGGCTCGAGGTCGTGGTGTACGACAAGGTCGAGTCCAACCCCAAGGACTACAACGTCATGGACGCGGTTCAGCTCTACCAGGAGAACTCCTGCGATTCCTTCGTCTCCATCGGAGGGGGTTCCTCGCACGACGCCTGCAAGGGCGCGCGGATCTCGGTCGCCCACGACGGGCGCAACATCAACGAGTTCGAGGGGTTCAACAAGTCGGAGAACCCGAAGAACCCGCCGCACATCGCGGTGTCCACGACCGCGGGAACCGGTTCCGAGACCTCCTGGGCCTACGTCATCACCGACACCACCACCGATCCCGACAACCCGCACAAGTACGTCGCTTTCGACGACACGTGCGTGACGACCCTGGCGATCGACGACCCGGTGCTGTACTACGACTGCCCGATCGATTACACCGCGCAGTGCGGTTTCGACGTGCTGGCCCACGCTTCCGAGCCGTACGTGTCGCGCCTGAACTTCCAGCCCTCGCTCGGCAACGCGTTGCACGCGATCAAGCTGACCGCGCAGCACCTGCGCCAGGCGGTGTGGAACGGGCAGGACCTGCCTGGGCGGGAGGGCATGATGTACGCCCAGTACATCGCCGCGCAGGCGTTCAACTCCGGGGGCCTGGGGCTCATCCACTCGATCTCGCACGCGGTCAGCGCGTTCTACGACACCCACCACGGGTTGAACAACGCCATCGCGCTGCCCCGGGTGTGGGCGTTCAACATGCCGGTGGCCTACAAGCGCTTCGCCGACATCGCGGAGGCCATGGGCGTCGACACGCACGGCATGACCACGGTGCAGGCCGCGGACGCGGCGCTGGCCGCGGCGGTGCGGCTGCTGCGCGACGTCGGCATCCCGGAGCGGTTCGTCGACGTGCGTTCCGACACCTACTCGAAGAACCGCCTCGGGCAAGGGCCGACCAAGTTCTACGAGCGCGCGAAGGAGATCAGGGGCGACGCCGAAGACGTCGACCGCATCACCAAGCACGTGCTGGGTGACGCGTGCACTCCGGGGAACCCGAAGGAGAGCACGTTCGACACAGTGCGGCCGGTGGTCGAGCACTGCATGACCGGCGATCTCGACGACTTGATCAGCTGATTTCCGCGGAGGGGCGTGGTGCCGCGGCGGGATCCGGGCGCCACGGCCCCTCGTCGCTCGTTCCAAGCACCGGGAGGTACTCGTGCCCAATCCGTCCTCGGGATCGCAGGCCGCGACCAGTGCCGACGACGCGCCTTTCGAATCGGTGGAAGAGGTGACCACCAGGTTCGCCGAGTGCGGTTACATCGCGGACCGCCGCTTGGCGACCACCGTCTTCCTGCAGTCCAGGCTCGGCAAGCCGCTGCTGCTGGAAGGACCAGCCGGTGTCGGCAAGACCGAACTGGCGAAGAAGCTGGCCGAGGTGACCGGCCGGCGCTTGCTGCGGTTGCAGTGCTACGAGGGGCAGGACGAGAGCAAGGCCCTCTACGACTGGGACTACGGCAAGCAGCTGCTCTACACGCAGATGCTGCGGGACAAGATCAGCGAGATCATCGCGGACGCGCCGGACCTGGCCACGGCGGTGGAGCGCATCGGCGACCAGGACAGCGTGTTCTTCTCCGACCGCTTCCTCGCCCCCCGACCGCTGCTGGAGGCGATCCGCGGGGAACAGCCCGCCGTGCTGCTCATCGACGAGGTCGACCGGGCCGACGAGGCGCTGGAGGCGGTGCTGCTGGAGTGCTTGGCCGAGTTCCAGGTCTCCATCCCGGAGGTCGGCACCTACGCGGCCGCGACCCCGCCCTACGTGGTGTTGACGTCGAACAACACCCGCGACCTGTCCGCCGCGCTCAAGCGCAGGTGCCTGCACCTGTTCCTGGACTACCCGGATCACGAGCGGGAACTGGAGATCGTCCGCGCCAAGAGCACCGGGCTGCCGGAGGCGTTGGCCCGGCAGCTGGTGACGGTGGTTCGGGAGCTGCGGGAGCTCAAACTGCGCAAGGCCCCCAGCATTTCCGAAACCATCGATTGGGCGCGCACGCTGGCCGTGCTCGGGGCCGAGGAGCTCACTGCCGAGCTGCTGTCGGAGACGGTCAACGTGGTGGTGAAGTACGAGCGGGACCTGCGGCAAGTGCTCGACCTCATCCCACAGCTGGTGGACCCGGACCGGGAAGTGCCCGAACACCTGCACGGACACGGACATGGACACGGTCATGGTCATGGGCATGGTCACGGCCACGGGCATGCGCATTCCCACGACGAGGAGGAGGTCGACGGGCGCGAGGTGCGGGCCGCCAAGGACCTGCCGGGGCGTTTCGACGAGAACTACTACGGGGCGCCCGGAAGCGATGCGCGTTCCCGGTCGCAGCAGTCCGGAAGCCAGGGCCAGCGCGCGTTCACCGCGGCCATCCGGCGTCGCCGGTGACGCGGCCAGGGCGGTGCTGCGGGAACTTCGCGGACAACTGGCAGGAAGGCAACCATGGAATCCGCTCTGCACCGGTTCGTTCGGCTCCTCCGCCTGTTCGGGATGCGCATATCGGTGTCGGAAGCCACCGACGCGATGCGCTGCGCTTCCCAACCCGGCATGCTCACCAGCAAGGAAGTGCTGCGCGACGCGCTCAAGGTCGCGCTCGTGAAGGACCGCCGCGACGAGGAGATCTTCGACGAGGTGTTCGCGGCGTTCTTCGCGCTGACCTCGGTCGTCCCGGGCGCGGATGAGCACGAACACTCCCACGAGCACGACGACCTGTCCGACACCGGTGATCTGCAGTCCTTCACGGCTTCCGAGGAGCCCTCGGAAACGCCGCAGCAGGGCCACACCCACGCCAAACCCGTCGACATCCGCGACTACTTCGACCAGAAGGACCTGGCGCAGCAGTACAACCTGCACCAGGAGAGCAACAAGATCGACCTCGCCTCGATGACCGACGAGATCCTGTTCTCCCAGGACAGCGCCACCGGGGGCGCCAGTTCCGTCCCGTCGGTCCAACTGGAGACCGAGCGGCTGCACAACGCCGGCGTCCCGGGGAAACTGGCCGACCACACCGGGCACCGGATCGACACCGAGCTCTCGGTGGCCGAAGAGCAAACCCTGCTCGACTGGCTGGCCGGCGGGGAGGAGACCGACGAGGAGGCCGGCTCCCCGCGGCAGCCGGTGGCGGGCATCCTGGAGAACCTGCCGGAACTGATCAAACGGCACCTGGCCAAACTCGCCGAACTCGAATCCAATGTGGAGTCGAGGGAGATCTCCACCGGACGGATCGACCGGGTGGACGAGCAGGAACGGCAAGAACTCGAAGAATCCCTGCGACGCATCGCCAACAGCCTGCACGGGGCGTTGACCAGCCGGCGCCGCAACACGCCGCGGGGACGGGTGCACCCGGCCCGCACGATGCGGCGGAACATGCGGTACGACGGGGTGCCGTTCCGACCGGTGACCATCCCCCGCGCCGAGGACAAGCCGCGCCTGGTCGTGCTGGCCGACGTGTCGCTGTCGGTGCGGGCCACGGCCCGGTTCACCCTCCACCTGGTGCACGGCCTGCAGTCGCTGTTCAGCCAGGTCCGCAGCTTCGCCTTCGTCGACGAACCGGTCGAGATAACCGAGCTGTTCGCCGACCACCCGCTGGAACGCGCGCTGGGGCTCGTCTTCGACGGGCTTCCCCAAGGCGGTGTGCTCGACGTCGACGGCAACTCGAACTACGGCAGCACCTTCGGCCTCTTCCTGGACGAGCACGGCACCGCGCTCAACCGCCGCACCACGCTGCTGGTCCTTGGCGACGGGCGGGGCAACGGCAACGATCCGAACGTCGAGGCCTTCGAGGAGATCACCCGCCGCGTTCGGGAGACCATTTGGCTCACCCCCGAGCCGCGGTACTCGTGGTCGCTGGGCAAGTGCGACCTCCCGCTGTACGCCGAGCACTGCGACCGGGTGCGCGTCGTGCGGGACCTGTCGGGTTTGCAACGCGCTGCCGAAACCATGGCGATGGAGGTGACCGGGCGGTGAGCGCACCACATGCCGCACCGAGCGTCCAAGACTCCGACCCACCGCCGGGCCGGCCGGTGGAAGTGGTTCAGCGCAGCGGACCACCGCCCGACTGCGACCCCCAAGAGGTCCGCACCGAGCACTTCTGCCTGCGCCGCCGGTGGCACAGCATCGAAATCACCCACTGGCTGCAGCCCGAAGAGCTGGACAACAACCTGGCCGGTCTCCTCGCCGAGGAGCTGTTCGCCCCCGGGTGGCTCAGCGGGGCTGAGGTCTTCGAGCACGTCTTCACCAAGATCGTGCTCTCCGTGGCCGAAGCACCGGCCCGAGCCTGGGCCGCCTTCTACGACAACACCCTGGCCCGCATCAAGCAGTGCTGGGAGCAGCCCGAGGTCGACGCCGGCCACTCCTCGATCGCCGGGTTCGCCCCGGTCTACCGGAGGGCGCTGGACCTGGTGCCGCCCGGGTGCGTGCTGGACCTGGGGTCCTGCTTCGGTTTCCTGCCCATGCTGCTGGCCGAACGCGGCAGGAACGCCGTCATCGCCTCCGATCTCGTGCCGGGTAGCATGCAGCTCCTCGCCACGATGGCGGCAGCGCGGGGACTCGAACTGCGCACCCTGGTGTGCGATGCGGCGCAGGTACCTCTGCTGGACCAGGCGGTGCGCACGGTCACCGCGATCCACTTGCTGGAGCACCTCGACGTGGAGCACGGGGATGCGGTGCTGGCCGAGGCCCTGCGCTTGGCCCGCGAGCGCGTTGTCGTGGCCGTGCCCTTCGAAGACGAACCCACCGCCGCCTACGGGCACGTGCGCACCTTCACGCGGAACGACCTGGTCGAGATGGGCCGCGCCAGCGGGTTTCCCTTCGAAGTGGACGAACACCACGGCGGCTGGCTGGTCGTCCACACCCGCGACCGCGAGACGAGCGAGCCACCGCGCGCTCGTCGCTCCGGCACGAGCGAACAGGTCCGGGCGCGCAGCTGAGCTGCGAACCCCGTGCAGTGCCGTCGGCTAGATGAGTCCGGCCTTGCTGGCTTCGTAGACGGCTTCGGCGCGGGTGACGGCACCGAGCTTGCGCATGATGTTGCGGACGTGGAACTTGACCGTGGTCTCGGAGATGAACAGCTTGCGGCCGATGTCGCGGTTGCTCCACCCGCGCGCCAGCTGTCGCAGCACGTTGAGCTCCCGCTCCGTCAAGGAAGGCTTGTTCGCGGGGGCGTTCATCGACTCCACCATCGCCGCAGCCGACCTGGAGTCGAACGAGCTCTCCCGACGCGCCACCGCCCGGATCGAGCGGACCAGCTCCGTGGTGTCCACGTCCTTGACGACGTGCCCGCGAGCGCCGCGGCGGATCGCTTCCACGACCAGGTCACCGTCCAGGAACGTGGTGAGGATGAGCACCCCGATGTCCGGGTACTGCTGGGTGAGCTGCCCGCACAGCTCCAGGCCCTCGGTGTTGTCCCCGGTGGACAGTTTGAGGTCGAGCAGCACGATGTCGGGCCGGGTGCGTTCGACCACGGTGAGGGCCTCGGTCACGGTGGCGGCCTCGCCCACGATCTGCAGGTCGTCTTCGCGCTCCAGGACCGCCCGCAACCCGTGGCGGACGATCGCGTGATCGTCCACCAGCACGATCCGCACCTGGGTGGGCTCGGCAGCCGTGCTGTCGCACTGCTCCAGGACTTCCTTCGCTTCCGCGGTCACAACGCCACCTCCACCGGTGAAGCCGTCGGCAGGGGAACCCGGATCTGCAGCAGAACACCGCCCATCCGGGACCGCCGGATCGCCAGGGTGCCGCCGAGCTCCCGGGCCCGGGTCGCCATGTTGACCAAGCCCCGGTGCTGCCCGGCGAGGTCCGTCGTCGAGGCCAAGCGCAAGGATCGCCTCAACTGCGCGGGATCACCGTCCCCGTTGTCGGAGATGGTCAACCGGAGGTGGTCGTCCCCGTAGGTCAGGTGCACCAGGGACCGGGACGCCCGAGCGTGGGTAACGGTGTTGAACAGGGCCTCGCCCGTCAGGCGCAGGAGGGAGCTCTCGGCCTCCGGTGGCAGCGGCACCGGCTTCCCCGTGATCCGCACCTGCACCTTCAAATCGCCGTGCAGATGCACGGTGGACAGGCTCTTCAGCAGATCCGGCAAGGAACCGGGCGGTTCCTCGGTGTTCTGGTGGAGCGCGTAGATCGCGGCCCGCAACCGCTCGACGGCCTGCTGGGTGAGGTCCTTCGCCGTCGCCAAGCGCTCCGCGACCTGGGCCGCTTCAGAACCCATGTCCGCCAGGTCCGATCGGCAGACCTCGATCGTCATCCCGGCGCTCAACACGTACTGGGTGACCGTGTCGTGGAGCTCCCGTGCGATGCGGTGCCGCTCGTCGTCCAGCGCTTGCCGCTGCATGGCCTCCACCAGCCGCCGCTGGGTTTCCTGCAGCTCGGCGTTGCGCACCGCCAGGTCCCGGGCTTGTCTGGCAGCGGCTTTCGAAAGCTGCTCGGTGCGGCCGCGCAGTTGCGCGGCCGCGTGGAAGAGGAAGGAGTTGTGCAAGCCGACCGCCGCTTGGTTGGCCAACACCCGCAGGATGGCCAGATCGGTGTCGGCCACCGACACCTCGTTGCCCGGGCAGCCCACGATGCCGCCGACCGGCTCGCCGTCCAGCGTCATCGGAGCTCGTATCCACCCGTCCCCGTCCGAGGCCCACTCCAGCTCCCACGGTCGGGAGCACACCGTTTCCAAGTGCTCGCGCACCTCCGGCGGGAGCGCGGCTTCGTCGTCGATCAGCTCCCCGTCGCGCAGCAGCAGGAACCTGGGGCGCGCGGCGCGCAACGCGCCATCGGCTATGGCCAGCAGCAGCCACTTGGCCTGCAAGTGCTCCGCGGCGGCCCGGACGACCGCTTCCACGAGGCAGCGCGGTCCTTCGACGGTTCGCACCAGTGCGCGGGAGATGCGGTCGAGAGCCCGCACCGTGTACTCCAGCCGCTCGGTCGAGCGGACGTATTCCGGGTAGAACGAGCGCTTCCCGGAGCGGAGCCCGGTGAGCACACCGAGATCCTGCTGCTCGACACCCTTCTCGAGGTCTTCGCGCGCTTCCACGGTCACCTCGCGAGGCAAGCCGGAACTCACAGCGCCGCCCGGAACAACCACTCGATCTCAGCTGCTCCCGCTTCGCGCGGGTTGGTGGTGAGGCAAGCGTCCTGGAGGGTGTTGCGCGCCAGGAGCTGGACGTCGGTTTCGGTCACGCCGAGCGCCCTCAGGTTCTTGGGGACCCCGACCATGTCGGCCAGTTCTTTGATCCGCGCCGCCAAGGCGTGGGCGACCTCGAGGGCCGGTGTCCCTTCGGTGTCGATGCCGGCGGCTTGTGCCAGCGGTACGTAGCGCTCGGCATGGGTCTCGGCGTTGAAGCGGATCACGTGCGGCAGCAGCACTCCGTTGATCACGCCGTGCGGGGCGTCGAGCAAACCGCCCACCTGGTGGCTCATCGCGTGGGTCGCGCCGAGGATCGCGTTGGTGAAGGCCATCCCCGCCTCCAGCGCTCCTTGCGCCATCGCGATCCGCGGCGCGGCCTCGGTCGGCCGGAACATGGTCCGGGCGAGATTGTTCATGATTAATCGCGTGGCGTGCAGCGAGTGCTGCTCGGTGAGCGAGTTGTGGGCGCGGGAGACGAACGACTCGATCGCGTGGGTGAGGGCGTCGAGACCGGTGGAGGCGTTCAACCAGTCCGGCATCGTGGTCAGCAGCCTCGGGTCCACCAGGGAGATGTCCGGCACCAGGGTCCGGCTCAGGATGGTGATCTTCTTGGCTGCGGCGGTGTCGGTGATGATCGCGAATTGGGAGACGTCCGCGCCGCTGCCCGAGGTGGAAGGCGCCATGACCAGCGGTGGAATGGGGTTGACCACCTTGTCCACGCCCTCGTAGTCGAGGATCCGGCCGCCGTTGCTGGCCAAGATCGCCACGCCCTTGGCGGCGTCGATCACCGAGCCGCCACCGACACCGATGATCACGTCGCTGTCGGTTTCGGCGTAGCGCGCGTAGGCCGCTTCGACTTCGTGGTCCTTCGGATTCGGTGTGACCGCGTTCCACACCACCGAGGACAGCCCGGCCTGTTCGAGGTGGTCGACCGCCTCGGCCGCCCACCGCGCTTCGGTGAGCCCCGCGTCGGTGACGAGGAATGGGCGTCGGGCACCTAGTCTGCGAGCGCAGTGGCCCAGTTCAGCCAGGGCACCCGGACCGAACACCACTTCCGGAACGTGGAACTTGGCCAGTTGGCCCGTGCTGCTCATGCTCTCCGCGGTGCGCGGGCCAGGAAGCTCAGCCGCGGGAGCGGTAGTGCTGACCGCAGTCTGGTGCAGGGGACGGGATACACGGCTTTGCACGGTCATGGCGGCATCCTCCAAGCGCCAGGCGGCCGACTTCCGCGTCATGGTTGCGCTTTTCAGCGGTTTTGCTTCCGTGCTGGCGGTCAGTCGATCCTATGCCACTGCAGTCCCGCGAGTGATGAAGATCATACTCTCAGGTTAGGGGGAGACCTGGTCCAGAGCTACCCCGAGAACGAGCTGTATCCGTTCAGCGCCACGGGTTTCGCGCTGCACCGGCGGTCCTTCTCACCTGCGAAGATCCATCTTCTACCTCCGAAGTGCTGGTGCTCGGTGGGTCACTCCCCCGGCGGAGTCCCGCGGCAGAGCGAGGTGTTTGCGGGCAGACGCGGAAAGGGGGCGCCGGAGACCGTCGGAGGGCGCTGTAGCGCTACCGGAGCATCCACACCTGTTTGGCGAGAGCCCTTGCCGCGACCGAGTTCGACCACGAATCCTCTCCTCTGCGAGCGCGGGGAGAACAGGACGTCAGAGTGCGGCACGCGACGTTGCAACGGCATTGCATCCAGGACTACTGGCCGGTATTCGCGCTGCGGGGTTCGCTGAGCACTCGCTCAATTCGCGGTGGAGCGCCAAGACCCACTTGCGTCCATTGCGGACAATTGGGATGAAGAGGTGGAGTTCGGGTGCGGTTCAACTGAGCGGAACTGCGGGCGTTTCCGCTGCACTGCTTTTGATCCTCGCTTGATCGCTTCGCGTGTCGGTCGCGGACGCGTGGAGCGGTTTCTCACGGCACGGATGTTTTCTTCTGGGGCTGACCAGATCGCTTGCCCCGATAGCATCACGAGCCGCCACCTTCCGAATACGCGTGGAAGGAATGCGGTGCAGGCGTCGCAGCGTCTGCAGGAGGTGATGCGGAAGTTCGATGAGCAAGCCGCGTGAGCAGGCAGCTCCAGGAGGAGATGCAGCAGGTCAGCGGGTAAGCGACAGCAAGGCCGTGTCCCAGGAGGGCGTCGAGCAGGGCGTCGAGTACGGATACGACAAGGCGGTGGACCCGTCGAGCGAGCAGGAGCGGCGCGCGGCGGAGGAACGCGGTTTCCAACTCCGAGGGGCGTGGATCGTGACGGTGTCGCAGGGACTCGGTGCGGCGTTGACCGCGCGGCGCTGTTGGTGCCAGCCGGGTGAGCCGATCTTGTGGGCGGTGTGGCAGGTTCGCAAGACCTACCGGGTGGATGGATGCACCGAGAACGGTTTCCGAAAGCAGACTGAGAAGCAGAGCGTCGGTAAGCGGTTTGCCCGGGCGGCCGACAAAGCTGCTGCCGAAGTCGGTGGCGCGGTGGCCGTGGGGATTCTGACCGCGGCCTTCGGCGGTGGCGATGACAGCGGAAAGACCTCCGGTGGCAGCACTCCCTCAGCTGATTTGACCGTTGTCGGTTCGCATCCGGATTGCGCTGCGATGCGGTGGCCAGGTCCAAGCGCCCAGAAGGCACTGTCGCGCTCGAGCAGTTGTGGGTGCTGACGCCGACCAGATTGGGGGGTGCTCGTCCCGGAGGTCGAAGTTCCGGAGGGCATGGAGGAGATCACCAAAGGCCCGGGGTTTCGCGAGACGGCGCGCGCTCTGGTCACCAGGGAGCCGGAGAGGTTCGGCGAGAACCAGCCCGGTGAGCCGATTCGGGGCGAAGAAGTCCACCCGTGGTTCGAGCTGGGATTGAACGACATCGCCCACTGCCAGTTGGCGGGTGACGCCAAGGATCCCAACGATCTGCGGCATTGCGCGCTGCTGCTGGAGGACGGCTCGGGCTTCGTGCTGAACGCGAAGAACCCGCCAGCGCACGCGCCATGGTCGAAGCGTTCAACAGCAGCAGGCGGTGAGGGATCGTGGCCGACCTGTCTTTGATCGACCAGAACTCGTTGTGGCGCAAGTGGAAACCGGTCCTCGAACAGCGGTGGCTGCGGGAACGCGAATCACTGCTGTGGATCGAACTCCCAGTCCAGGGTTACGTGGGATCGGTGGTGGACCAGCAGTTCCGCGTCCCGCACCCCGTGATGTCCGAAGTCCGCAGAACGCGGATCGAACCACCGAACTGGCCGCTGCCCAGCGAACAGCTCACCAACGGTGATTTCCTGAACGACGAGTGGGCCGACGACCCGTCGATCATGTGGGTGGGTGTTCGCGGACCAGCCCGGGCGCGATGCCGTGCTGTTCGGCGACCACATCGCGAACGTCCCCGGGGAAGCGTTCCTGGTCCTCACCACCCAGCGGCTGGCCGTCGTGGTCAAGGAAAAGCACCTGGAAGAAGAGCAGCAGGAGTCCTCCGGGGGAGGGTTCTTCGGCCGGGCCCGGGCGGTGGTGAGCCAGGTGCAGAACGCGGCCAAGAACTTGGCCTCGTCGGAGAACGTCCCGGCCACCTACTTCGAGGTGCCGTTGGAGCGGATCGCCGACATGCAGTTGGCCCTGCTGGGGCGCAGCATTCCGCGCCCGACGTTCCTGCGGACCGATTTCACCGACGGCTCGACCTTGTTCACCCGAACCCGGTTCGCCGAGGTGCGCGCGGACTCCTTCCGGACTCGCCGTCCGACGCGGGAGTGGGAGTCGAGCTGAACGTTCCGCGACCACCCGGAATTCACCGAGGCGGCGGTGTTGCCGAGCAGAAGACCGCTCGGCAGCGCTGTCCCCGGTCGTCCTCGGTGAATTCCGGTGCGAGGATGCGGCTACCTCTTCAGGAACTCCAGCAGATCAGCATTGATCGTTTTGGCGTGCGTGGTGGGCATGCCGTGCGGAAGGCCTTCGTAGGTCTTCAGCGTCCCGTTCGGCAGGAGCTCCGCTGACCGGGGGCCGGCGGCCTGGTAGGGCACTATCTGGTCGTCGACGCTGTGCATCACCAAGACCGGGAGGGTGACCTTCTTCAGGTCTTCGGTGAAGTCGGTTTGGGAGAAGGCGACGATGCCTTCGTAGTGCGCTTTCGCGTCGCCCGTCATGCCCTGGCGCCACCAGTTCAGGATGATGGCTTCCGAAGGTTTCGCGTCCGGGCGGTTGTATCCGTAGAAAGGCCCGGAAGCCACCGAGTAGTACATCTCCGAACGGTTGGCCGCCAGCTGCGCCTGGTATTCGTCGAACACTTCTTTGGGCGTGCCGTTCGGGTTGTTCCCAGTTTTGACCATCAGCGGTGGAACCGCGTTGATGAGCACGGCTTTGGCCGCTCGGCTCTGGCCGTGCCGGGCCAGGTAGCGGATCACTTCACCGCCGCCGGTCGAATGGCCCACGTGAATGGCGTTCTGGAGGTCCAGCTGCTCGGTCAACGCCGCGAGGTCGTCGGCGTAGTGGTCCATGTCGTGGCCCTCGGCGGGGTGGCTGGAACGCCCGTGCCCGCGCCGGTCGTGCGCGATGACCCGGTAACCCTGCTGCAGGAAGAACAGCATCTGGTTGTCCCAGTCGTCGGACGACAGCGGCCAGCCGTGGCTGAACACGATCGGTTGGCCAGATCCCCAGTCCTTGTAGTAGATCTCGGTTCCGTCAGGTGTGGTGATTGTGCCCATTTGATACCTGCTCTCGAATCCGCGGAGGAACTGTTGGGCGATCCCGCACGCGGCCAGGACCGTCGCAACACGACCCACCTTCCGGGTGATTGAATCGATCAACAGGGCAATTCGTCCCCGACGGGCAGTAGATCGCGAGCAGGGGCGCTGCGGTGGCAATCGATTCGTCAGGCCGGAACCGTTGTTGTTCTTCCGATGTTGCTGTGGACGAGTTGGTGTGACACGGCAGGTCTACCTCAATCTTCGCTCAGGAGAGGTAGGGTTGCATGGTTTTCGCTCAGGAGAAGTAGCGGCGCATGACCAAGCGGGGCATGCCGCTGGCCACGGCGTCGGTGGTGCCCACCACGCGGAAACCGGCCCTTTCGAACATGGATTTGGTGCCGACGAACGCCATGGTCAGGTCCATGCGCCCGGGAGGGTCCACGGGGTAGGCCTCCACGGCGGGCGCGCCGTGCTCGGCGGCGTAGGACACCGCGCCTTCCAGCATCGGCCCGGTCACGCCTTGTCGGCGGTGGCCCGGGCGGACGACGAGGCAGATGATGCTCCACACCGCCACGTCGTCGACGGGGCGGATCAGGCGGGAGCGGGCCAGCCGCGGGATCTCGCTGCGGGGGCTGATGCTGCACCACCCGACCGGCTCGCCGTCCCGGTAGGTCACCACCCCCGGGGGATGCTCCCGCTCGCACCAGCGGCGCATGGCCTGCTCGCGACTGCCACCGCCCAGGCGTTCGATCTCCGCCGGTGGGAGTCGGTGCGACAGGCACCAGCAGTGGTTGAGGCGTCGGTTGCGGTTGATGACGTCCGCGAAATCGTCGAAGCGTTCCGGGGTCACCGGATGCGTTTCCCACCTCATGACGCCATCTCAACACCGAGCACCGACATGAGCAGGGTTTCTCCGGTGGGGGTGCTGCACGGGCGCCTGCTGCGGAGGCGGTCAGGCTTGGGTGTTCGGTCTCTCGTCGTGACCGCGGGGGCGGATGGCCGGCCTCGGGTCGGCAGATCATCTTGTCCACTTCGGATTCGATCTGGGATGTCGCGTCATGGTGGGCGTGCTGGTCTGGTGGTCGACCGCGCGGCGGGCTCGGCACCGCGAGCGCCCGGCGTGGTGCTCGCAGTGGCGGGCCCACCAGCTCGCGATGCCGCATCGGCAGCCGACCGTGCTGGAAGGGCATGCACCTGCGGTGATGTCGCTCTCTTCCATCGACACCACGTTCGTATTAGCTTAGCCTAACCAAACCAAACTCGGTTCTTGGAGAGCAGGGAGCACCATGTTCCATCCCCGTCGACTGCTCGCGGCGATCACCGCTGTGCTCGCGCTCGGGACCGCCGCAGCGTGTGGCGCGCCCGCCCCCGACCAATCCGCTGCTCCGCAGGAAGGCGGGCGAATCGTCGACCACGCCATGGGGCGGACCGAGGTTCCCGGCACGCCGCGGCGAGTCGTCGTCCTCGACACCGGAGAACTCGACGCCGCGCTGGCCCTGGGCGTCAAGCCCGTCGGCACCGTGCTGCCCGACGTCAACAGCTCGCTGCAGCCCTACCTGGCCGAGAAAGCGGGCGACATCGAATTCGTCGGCACCATCGGCTCGCCCAACCTGGAGAAGATCGCCGCGCTGAAACCCGATCTGATCCTGTCCAGCAAGGTCCGCGACGAGCAGAACTACGACGCGCTGAGCAAGATCGCCCCCACCGTCTTCGCCGAAACCGTCGGCAAGCCGTGGAAGGAGAACTTCCTCCTCTACGCCAAAGCCCTCGGCAAGGAAGCGGAAGCGCAGCGGATCTTGGACGACTACCACGAGCGCGCCGCCGACATCGGCAGGCAGCTCGGCGACCCCGCCAACACCCGGGTGAGCACGCTGCGGTTCCTCCCCGGTGGCCTGCGGATGTACGGCACCGGCTCCTACATCGGCACCATCCTCGCCGACGTGGGCCTCGGTCGGCCGGACAGCCAGCTCGTCGACAAGACCTTCGTCGAGATCAGTCGCGAACAGCTCGGCCAAGCCGACGGGGACCTGCTGTTCTACGCCGCTTACGGGGACGCCACCGAGGAGAAGATGAACGAGGTGATCGACTCCGTGCAGTGGTCCTCCTTGACCGCCGTCAAGAACGGCAAGGCCATCGAGGTCCCCGACGACACCTGGTTCCTCGGACTCGGGCCGATCGCCGCCAACCTCGTCCTCGACGACCTGCAGGAGCACCTCGCCCCGCGGTGACCTGATCGGTGGAACGCCCCGTGCGGTTGGTGGTCAAACCGCGCGGGGCGTTCGTCGTTGGCGGCTCCGCTTTCCTCGTCGGTGAACGAATCTCCAGTCCTTCGCTCTCTTGGATTTGTCCCACGTGGACTCTTGTGTTCGTCTTCCCCGACGAGGTGGTCTTTTCTTCGATCCGATGTGGATGAAAGCCGGACCGCCTGCGTCCGCAGTGCGCGCAGGTGGTCCGGCCTTGCTCCCAGGAGGAACGGGGCGACCGATTGCGACGAGCACCGCCTCGAAGGCGCGTCACCCGTCGAGGCAGTGGCTGATCACCCGTGTTTCCCCCTCCCGGCGTTGGTCAGCCGCCCGTCGAGGCGGTGGTGGTGGTCTCCGGCGGCACCGGGGTGTCGTTGGCCAGCGCGTCGAAGAGCGCCCCGGCCTTGTCGGAGTCCCACTTGAGGACCGATGCCCCGTCGGAGGTCTCGCCGAAACCCCCGACCGGGACCGTGGTGGTGGTGCCCTCTCCGGAGGCGATGCCGTTCATGGCGAAGGCCAGGCTCGCGAGGTGCCAGACGTGGTCGCCCCGGTCGACCAGGAACGCGCCGGAAGTGTTGAGGACCAGGGGGAGCAGGCGAACCGGGTTGAGGAAGACCTCGGGACTGGAGGCCTTCTCGGTCAGCGCGGCGAGGAACTCGCGCTGCCGCTCGACCCGATCGAGGTCGCCGCGCGCGGACGCGCGGGTGCGCACGTACCCCAGGGCTTGCGGGCCGTCGAGGGTCTGGCACCCGGCCTGCAGGTCGAGATTGGCCTTCGGGTCCTGCATCGGTTCCTCGACGCAGATGTCCACACCGCCGATCGCGTCGGTCATGTCGGCGAAACCGCCGAGGCCGATCTCGGCGTAGTGGTCGATGCGCACCCCGGTGGCGGTTTCCACGGTGCGGGCCAGCAGTTGCGGGCCGCCGTAAGCGAATGCGGCGTTGAGCTTGTCCTTGCCGTGCCCGGGGATCGGCACGTAGGAGTCGCGCGGCAAGCTCACCATGGTGGGTTTGCCGTCCCCTTCGGGGATGTGCACCAGCACCACCGTGTCGGTGCGCCGCCCCGCGACGCCCCCGGTCCCGAGTTCGGCCTGCCGCTCAGCGTCGAGACCGTCCCGGCTGTCCGAACCCACCAACAACCAATTCGTGCCCGGTCCGTCCGCCGGCCGATTTCCGTCGGCCGGCAGCGCGTCCTCCCGCTTCAGCGAGAAATCCACGTACGCCAGAAATCCGACCAAAACCAGCAGGAGCACCGCAAAAGCGGCAAGGGTTCTGCGGCCGGGGCGTCGACGCCGAATCGGCGGCCCATGAGGGCTTCGCGACTGCTCGTGAGCCGGTTGTGGCTGCGCGTAAGTCATTCTGCTGCCCGAATTCGTTCTCCAATAACAACATTCCCCCGACTTGTGCGGCGCGAAGCATGCCACGGGAACGGCTGGGGAAATAGGACTGGATCCACACGACCGAATAACGATGGGAGCACATCGGAATTGCGAAAAGGTGATCTTTTCTTGGTCGAATAATTGGTTTTGTGAAAGCAACTTTTTTCGACCGCAGGTCAGGGGGATTATTCGATTTCGATTCATGTTCCACCGGTGGGTGGTGGCGTTTCTCTCGCTATTCCGGGGCTTGTTCCCGTCCTGGAATGGTCGACACAATCCGCGGCCATGAGTTACC
>NZ_AYJW01000033.1 GCF_000497205.1 Saccharopolyspora rectivirgula DSM 43747 | reverse complement strand
CCTCCGGTGACGAGCCGATGCTCGTCGGTCTGGTTCAGCGCCTGCTCGGCGAGTCCGCGTGGGAGAGCGCATGAGCGAAACGGCCAGGACCAGCGTGGTGATAGCCACCCGGAACCGCCGGGACGAGTTGTTGCGCACCCTCGCGCGACTTCGCGAGCTGGCTCCTCGCCCTCCGGTGGTCGTGGTGGACAACGCTTCCGACGACGGCACACCGGCAGCCGTTCGAGCGCTCTTCCCCGAGGTGCAGCTCATCGCCAATGCGGTCAATCGAGGAGCTGCAGCGCGGAACGCGGGCGTGCGTGCGGCGCGGACGCCGTACGTGGCGTTCTGCGATGACGACTCCTGGTGGGAGCACGACTCGCTCGCTCAAGCGGAGAAGATCTTCGATGCCCATCCTTCGATCGGATTGGTCGCGGCTCGAACAACGGTGGGACGGGAGCGCAAACCTGATCCGGTGAACGCTTTGATGTCGAGTTCTCCCCTGTCTTCTGTGGAGGGTTTTCCTGGGCCCCGCATCATGGGGTTCACCGCTTGTGCCGCAGTGGTGCGCCGAGAAGCGTTCCAACAAGTCGGAGGGTTCAGCTCGGTGTTGTTCTTCGTCGCGGAGGAGAAGTTGCTGGCGCTCGACCTGGCAGCTGCTGGTTGGGATTTGGTGTACGCCGACGGCATCACCGCCCACCACCAGCCGTCGAACGGCCGATCGTCGGCGCACGACCGCCGCGTTGCTGAGCTGCGCAACAACCTGTTGATCGACTGGCTGCGCCGTCCTGCGCCCCGGGCTTTCCGGAGCACCGCCGAGCTGGTGAGGAAGAGCTGCTATGACGCATCGTGCCGCGAAGCCGTGCTGGGCGCGCTGGGCAAGTTCCCCACCGTGCTGCGGAATCGCCGGAGACTGCCGGCGAGCACCGAGCGCGAAGTGAGCTTCCTCGAACAGAACCACCAATGGTAGCTCCGCGCAGCACACCAGGAGCGCCGGGAACGCCAGCCCTGCGCTCGAGCACCAGCTGCCCGCTGGCCTGGCTGCTGACCGGCTTGTCCGCAGCTGCCCCGGGAGCGGACATGCTGTGCCTCACCTTCTTCGGCCACGACTGGGTGCACCCGGTGGCCACCGAGGAGCTGGCCGCCGTGGTGGATCGCGAGCAGCTGGGCACGGGCGAAGGACCGTGCCCGGAGTCGATCCGGTTACGTCGCACGGTGCGGGCCGAGCTGACCGAGATCCGCGTGTTCTGGCCTGCTTTCGCCCGGTTGTGCCGGGAAACGGGCATACGCGGTTTCGTCGTGGCACCGGTGCTGCGGGGCGGGTCGACGTTGGGCACGCTCAGCTGCTACAGCCGCAAGCCCCGGTCCCTGGGCAGCTCTGATGAACGCGCGGTCGGCTTCGTCGCTGCCACGATCTCGGCCATGCGTGGACTGGTGTCGCAGCGGGTATGACCCGTGGTGAGCCACCCAGCACGGCACCGCCGTGACGGCATCCGGGAGGGATGATGACCACTACCCGAGTCAGTCCGGTTCACGAGAACGAGCTGGCCAGCAGATCCACCACCCAATTGATCTCCGACCTCAGCGATCAGCTCACCCGGCTGATCCGGGCCGAGATGCGACTGGCCCAGCAGGAGGTCTCGCAGAAGGCCAAGCAGGCCGGTATGGGCGTCGCCATGTTCGGGATCGCTGCGGTGGCCGGACTGTTCGGTCTGGGCACGCTGATCGCAACAGCGGTGATCGCGCTCGACCTGGTGCTGCCAGCCTGGTTGTCCGCCCTGATCGTCGCGGTGCTCCTGCTGGCCGTGGCCGGTGCTGCAGCACTGCTGGGTCGTTCCCGCATGCAGCGCAGCTCACCGCTCATTCCACAGCAGACGGTGGGCGCAGCACGTGAAGACTGGAGCGACATCCGGGAGGCGATTCGGCGGTGAGCAGCACGAACGAACACGCCGGTACGCGGCGGACCAACAGCACCGAAACCGGTTTGCAAGCCGAGCGCGAACTGGTGCGGGAAGACGTCAACCAGATACTGCGGGAACTGGTGCAGCGGACCAATGTGGCCGACAGGTCCAAGCAGGTGGCTCAGCAGTACGCGCGCAGAACCCAGCAGCAGGCTTCCCAGGCGGCCAGCAAAGCTCGCAACGCTGGACTCACCGGGCCACGCGTTGCTGCGGTGGCCGGGGTGTTCGTGACCGCGGCGGTCGCCGCGTACGCGGTGACCAAGATCGTCCGCTCCGGGCGGTGGCCAGGGCGCCGGAGCCGGACTTGGATCATGACCACGGGGCGCGCTGTGCCACGCCACCGCAGGGGTGCGGGCCGAATGCTCAGCTCCGAGATGTCGTCCCGGCTGGGAGCGCACCGGTATCGGCCGTGAACCATTCGATGGTGCGGCGCAAGCCGTGCTCCATGCCCACCGCTGGACTCCAGCCCAGTTCCCGCTGCGCCAGGGAGATGTCCGGGCATCGCCGGTGCGGGTCGTCGGGGGCGGCTGGGACGTGCTTCAGCACCGAGCTCGAGGACGTCATCCTCCGGATCAGCTCGGCCAACCGGCGCACCGGGATCTCCTCGGGGTTCCCGATGTTGACCGGACCGGGGTGTTCACCACTGGCCACCGCCAGCAAGCCGCGCACCGTGTCCGTCACGTAGCACAGCGATCTGGTCTGCTCCCCATCTCCGGCGATGGTGATGGGGTCGCCTCGCAGCGCCTGGGTGATGAAGTTCGGCACCATCCGTCCGTCGTCCGCGCGCATGTGCGGGCCGTAGGTGTTGAAGACGCGCGCTATCCGGGTGGGCATGCCCTTGCTGTCCTGGTAAGCCGTGACCAGCGCTTCCGCGTACCGCTTGGCTTCGTCGTAGACCGCGCGCGGCCCCACCGGGTTGACGTTCCCCCAGTAGGTTTCGGTTTGCGGGTGGACCAGCGGATCTCCGTACACCTCGCTGGTGGACACCAGCAGGAAGCGAGCTCCGGCGCGGTCGGCCAGTTCCAGCGCGCGCTGCGTTCCGGTGCTGCCCGCTTGAAGCGTTTCCAGCGGTAGGCGGGAGTAGTGCTGCGGAGATGCTGGAGAGGCCATGTGGACCACGAGTTCCGCTGGTACTTCCGGCACCGGGTCGTGGGAGATGTCTCGCTCCCACCAGGTGAACTCGGGATTGTGCTGCAGTCTTCGGAGGTTCTGCTGACTCCCGGTGCAAAGGTTGTCTATGCACAGGACAGCACTGCCTCGGGCGAGCAGTGCTTCGCAGAGGTGCGATCCGAGGAACCCGGCTCCTCCGGTGACCACCACCCGGTTGAACTTCCGGTCCACTGCGTCCCCTTACTCCAGGAACTTCCGGTCCGCTTCGAGCTACCCGGTGCGGTAGCTGATCAAACGGTGCGCGTGGGGCGTGGCGAGCCCGGGTACCCGCGGAGCGGCTGACGGGAGGTGCGCGGTGGGAGATCGGGGATCGCGAACGACCGTGGTGGTGATGACGCACAACCGCCGTTCGGAAGTGCTGCGCACATTGGCGCACATGACTTCCTTGCCCGATGGCGCACCGACCATCGTGGTCGACAACGGTTCGCAGGACGGCACCCCGGAGCGGATCCGCGCGGAGTTCCCCGGGGTGGAGCTCATCGCGCTGGGGCGGAACGCGGGGGCGCAAGCCAGGAATCTGGCTGTGGAGCGCATCACCACGCCCTACGTGACGTTCTGCGACGACGACACGCGTTGGCAACCGGGCTCCATCACCCGGGCTGTCGATCTGCTCGACGCTCACCCGGGGATCGCAGCGGTGATGGGGTGCTGCCTGGTGGAACCGGAGTTGCGCGAGGATCCGCTCACCCCGGAGTTGCGCGCCTCACCGATACCCGCGCCCTCCTGGCTCCCCGGGCCAGCCCTGGCCAGTGTGATGGCCGCTTGCAGCACGTTCCGGGTTCAGGCGTTCCGGCAGGTCGGCGGGTTCTCCACCCGGATGTGGCTCGGCGGTGAGGAGGAGTTGCTCGCGCTCGACCTGCTCAGCCGGGGATGGTGGTTGTGCTGGCGGGACGACATCTTCATCCAGCACGCTCCTTCCCCGGTGCGGGACGCTCGTCGCCGCCGACAACTGGGCATCCGCAACACGCTGTGGACCACCTGGTTGCGCAGACCGCTCAGCAGCGCGTTGCGCCGGAGCGCCACTGTGCTGGCCGGAGCCCCGAAGGACCGCTGCACCGCGGCCGCCGTGACCGAGGCGTTGCGGGAGCTTCCTTCGATCGTCAAGGAACGGCACGTGGTTCCGGAGGAAGTGGAGCGCTGGCTGCGGCTCCTGGAGGAGCCGCAGCGCACTTCGTCCGCTCGCCGCTACGTGGGTTGAGGTTTGTCCGCTGATTCGGCGACCGGTTTGCGGGCAGCACGCCCGGTGAGCCGGCGGGCTGGTCGCGACCACGCGGGGCCGCGCGGCGGCCGAGCGTTCCGACCGGTTTCCCGCGCTGCGCTGGTGGCTCGTTTCTCCCGCACCGGCACCGAAACCGGCTTGGCCGTGTCCGCCGGCTGCAGCTGCACCGGGGCGAGCTGGGCCCACCTCTGGTCGGCCGGCATGGCCCGACGTTCCTTCAACTTGGCGAAGGCCAGCCATGCGGCAGCGGTGGCGAGCACGGTGGTGATTCCGGCGACCTCCAGCGCCCGGCCTGCCCCGGACACTTCCGACAGCCAGCCGAGGACCGGTCCGCCGACCGCCCCGGACGCGGCGGTCACCATCGCCTTGGCGGCCAGCACTCGACCGCGCATGTCCTCGTCCGTGTCCAGCTGGATGCGGGTGCTCGTCGCGGTGTCCAGCACCACCGCGCCCACCGCGATCGGGAACAGCGTGAGGGCGAACGACCACAGCGATGCCGTGGTGCCGCTGGCGATCTGCAGCAGGCTGGTGCCCAGGGCCATCACCAGCACCAGTCGCAGCGTCAGCTGCTTGAACGAGGCGGCCACGAATCCGCCGACGACGGTTCCGGCGGCGAACACCATGGACAGGGTGCTGTAGCCGACCGCTCCCGCGTTCAGCTGGCCTTCGCTCATGGCCGCCATCGTCACCTGGTAGTTGCGCCCCAGGGCGCTCAGCACGAAGCTGAGCAGGAACATCACGATCAGCGGGCGGTGGCTCAGGACGTACCGGGCGCCCGCGCGCACGCCCTCGCGCGCCGCGGAGCTCTTGGCCAGGGGGAAGATCCCGTCCGATTGCCGCACGCGCAGGATGGCCAGCAGCACGGCGCTGAAGCTGAGCGCGTTGATCAAGAACAAGACCGGCACCCCGGTGGCGGCCACGAGCGCACCGGCGATGCCCATGCCGAGGATCCGCCCACCTGAGCTGAGCACCGAGCCGATTCCCAGGGCGTTGCTGAGATCGTCTCGGGAGACCAGTTGAGCGCTGAAGCGGCCGAGGGCCGGTCCGTCGAAGACCGACACCACACCGCCGAGGAGGGCCAACGCGTAGAAGGTGGAAACGGGGGCGTCGAACCAGGCTCCGACGGCCAGGAACAGCGCGAGCACGCCGTGCAGACCCTGGGTCACCAGCAGCACGCGTCGGGCTGGCCACCGGTCGGCGATGGACCCCGCCCATCCGGACAGCACCACTCCGGGCAGGGTCTGGAACAGCAGGGAGAGACCGAGCAGTCCCGGGGACCCGGTCTTGGTCAGCACGAACCAGTTGAGTCCGAGGTTCTGCATCCACGTTCCGGTGACGGACACGAAGTCCGCCACAGCCCATCTGCGGTAGTTGGGGTGCCGGAGGGCTCGGAACATCTGTTTCGGGGAGACGTGCACGACGTCCTTTCGCCACTGTCGGTCAGGAGCACGCCGGGGAAGATCGGGGGTTCCCGGAGCGCTGTTCACGGCACTGCCCAACGGTGGCACGGTATTTCGACCTGAAAACACCCTTTGTGTTTGCGCTCTCAAGCCTGCTCACTCATGTAGGGGAAGAAGAAAAGCGCGACAACGAACAATTAATTACTCAATGTATGACTTCTTGGCCGCGGGGAATTGACTGACCGCATTCGGTGAAAGCGGAAATCAGGTTTTTCCGTTTCCGATCCGGGTACGAGTAGTGAGAGCACCCACTCCGACGGCAAGGAGAGCCGAATGCGCAAGGACAAGATCGACCGGCGCCCCGACGACAACGATGAGGAAACTCCTGCCCAGGGGACTTCCGGCCAAGACCGCCGGGAGAAGCTCGACGAAGACACCGAATCCGCCCTGGAAGACATCGACGCCGTGCTGGAGGAGAACGCCGAGTCCTTCGTGCGCTCCTACGTCCAGAAAGGCGGGCAGTGAGCCTCCTGGTGGTGGACCGCCTGGCCGCTGCCCGCACTCCCCTTCGCAGCAGGACCCGAGGTCGGTGAAGCCGCTGACGTGGTGGTGAGCGGCGCGAGCACGACGAGTCGGTCACAGCCGACCTGCTCGCTGACCGCGGACACGGGCTGGAAGCGGCGCGGAGCTCCGAGCAGCGCCCGAGAAACCTCCGGGACCGCTCGGGGCTTCCGCAACGACCTTTTTCAACGCCTCTCCCCAACCGCTGGCCGCCGCGTCGCACGTGCTGACCGAGTTCGACGTCAAGCGATCGGGTTCCCGCGCCGGTCGGTGGCGCCGGCGCACCGCTCACCGCCGGCCCGACGAGATCCCTTCCGGCGCGGAAGGACTCCGCGCTGCCCGCGTTGGACGCACCGCGAACCGTTGAGCCGCGGTGCCACGTCGAAGACGTCGGACTGGTGTTGGACGAGCGCGCGCCAGGGCTGCGCGGCCGCGTTCTGGACCGGCACGTGCTGGGGCCGGCGAAGGCGCGACGCGAATCCGGATCTGGTGGAAGGCTCGATCAGCGGGGCGGCTCAGCTCCGCACCGGCAACTCGTGCTCCGCCGGCTCCAGCGCTGGCCGAGACGGGCGCCCCTGTTGACGGGCTGGTCTCGACCAGCGCATCGGTCCGTCTCGCGACGCAGTGCTCGGTGGTCCGAGGGCAAGCGCGGCTCGAGCCGCCGCTCTGCGCAGTGGCCGTACCGGACGGGTCTACCGCACCGTCGCGCGGTGAGCACTGCGGAAGTCGCAGCAGTCGCTCAGGTCTGGCTCGGCTGCTGGACGACGTTCCCCTCCGCCGGGTCCAGTCCGAGCATCGCCAGCCACTCCTTCAACTCCGCCGGGCCGGCGGCGTGGGCTGCCAGGTATCGCACAGCGCGGGAGCGCTCTTCCGCGCTTCGCCCAGGAAGCCCGGTGGTGCGGTGTTCTCGCCGCGGATGTTCGTGGGTCATGCTCTTTCCTCCCGAGGTTCGCCACAGCGGCAATCCTTCGAGGCGCACAACCAGGTCAGAGCGTGGAGTCCATCCTCGCCCGGCTGTGAACCAGCTCGCCAAAGTAGCCCAGGGCCGCCGTCGGTGGCAGGCACAAAAGTCCCCATTCGCGGGCGGTCGCCAGCAGAACACCTTCCCGGGGTGTGCAGATGCCGTCCAGGATCAGCTCGTCCGCCACCACCAGTTCAGCCTCCGGCACGGGTTCGTCCAGGCACAGCAGTCCAAGTCCCTCGACCCAGGTCCTCACCCGGTCCAGGTCTTGTGAGTTGCCGATGAACACAACAGGCCCGCGCCGGACCGGTTTTTCACTGGTGACCATCTCACTCTCCTAGCGCTGCCGCAGCGACCGCTGCTGCGGCAAACCCTGTCCTTGCAGTGAATCGCCGGAACCGTGTTGCAGTGCCCACAGCTCCGGCCTGCCCTCATTTACCCGCCGCTGAACGAGGGCAAACGGTGCTCACCAGTTAGCGGCAGGTCATAGAGCAGCAGGAACGCCCGGTCGGTTCGCTCCACCACCGGTCCGCCGGAAAACCGCTCGCCCCACTGATCCACCGTTCCCCGGCGCGAGCACGACATGAACGGCGGGCAACCGGTTCTGAGCCATGTCAGCCTGGGAGCATGGTTCGCTTCGGGTACACACTGCTCACCGAGCAATCGGCGCCGCAGAACCTGGTGTCGCACGCCACTTCGGCAGAGCAGGCCGGATTCGATTTCGAAGTGATCAGCGACCACTTCTCGCCCTGGCTCACCGTGCAAGGCCATTCCCCGTACGCCTGGAGCGTGCTGGGGGCCGTCAGCCAGGTCACCGACCAAGTAGAACTAATGACCTTCGTCACCGCCCCGATAATCCGCTATCACCCGGCCGTTGTCGCGCAGAAAGCCGCCACGATGGGATTGCTTTCGGACAACAGGTTCATCCTCGGCCTGGGCGCGGGGGAAAACCTCAACGAACACATCGTGGGCAACGGTTGGCCTCCGGTGAACATCCGGCACGAAATGCTGACCGAAGCACTGGAGATCATCAGCCAGCTGTTCAACGGCGGCTACACCAACTACGCGGGAAAGCACTACCGGGTGGATTCGGCCAAGCTGTGGGACCTTCCGAGCCGGCGCGTGCCCATCGCCACCGCGGTTTCCGGCAACCAGTCCGTCCAGCGGTTCGCCGGACTGTCCGACGCGATGGTCGCGGTGGAACCGAATCCTGAGCTGGTCCGGCAGTGGGACGAAGCGTCCGGCGTCCATTCCCGGAAGTTCGGGCAGATCGCGGTGGCCTGGGGCAAGGACGAGCGAGCAGCAGCCGAACGGGCGCGGGAGCAGTTCCGCTGGTTCACCGGTGGCTGGAAGGTGAACGCCGAACTTCCCGGTCCTCCTTCCTTCGAAGCGGCCACTCAGTTCGTGCGCACCGAGGACGTGGCAGCGAACATCCCGTGCGGACCGGACGCGGACGCCATCGTGGCATCCGCCGAGCCGTTCTGGAAGGCCGGTTTCACCGACATAGCGCTGGTGCAGGTGGCCGTGGACGACGACCCGGAAGGTTTTTTCGACTTCGCCAACAAGGAGTTGCTGCCGGCACTGCGCGACGCCGCTTCCTGACGCTCCCCTCGCGCTCAGGGACGCCGCCACGCGTTGCTGCTCAGGTGCGATCCCGCCTGCGGACCCATGTTCAGCATTCCACCGTCCACCACCAATGACGCCCCGGTGATGTACTCGGCTTCCGAAGTGGCCAGAAAAGCCACCAGCGCAGCGACTTCGTCGGCGTGCCCGGGTCGGCCGAGCGGGATTCCCGGTCTGGGCTCCTGCCCCGGGCTCTGGTTGTCCTGCCCGGTCATCGGAGTGGCTATCTCACCGGGTGCCACCGAGTTCACGGTGATGCCGTGCTCGGCCAGCTCCAAGGCGAGCACCTTGGTGAGCATGCCCAGCCCAGCTTTGGCAGCGCAGTAAGGAGCAGCACCCACTCGTGGAGCGTGTTCGTGCACGCTCGTGATGTTGACGATGCGACCACCGCGGCCCGCTGCCAACATCCTCCGCACGGCTCGTTGAGCGCAGGCGAACGCCGCATCGAGGTCGGTGGCGACCACCGAGCGCCACGTGTCGAACTCCATTTCGGAGGCCAGCTGCCTGGTCCCAGTTCCGGCGTTGTTGACCAGCATGTCCACTCCACCCAGCTCATCAGCCAGGTGGTCGACCGCATCGGCCGCGTCCGGGAGGTCGCGCAGATCGTGCTGGCGACGGACGCACCGGCGCCCTTCGTCCACCACCGCGCTGACCGTGTTCCGGGCACCTTCTTCATCGGTGCGGTAAGTGATGCCGATGTCCACTCCGCTCTTGCCCAGCGCAACGGCGATCGCGCGCCCCATCCCCGAATCCGCTCCGGTGATGATGGCCGTGCGCACGGTGGGAGCGCTCGGCCTTCCAGCGACCTCCTCCGCCATCTCTTCCCCGTTCAGCCAGGGTGGGTTTCCCCGCCCACCGGAGCCAGCACTTCCCCGGTGTAGTAGCTGGACAGCCGATCAGCGGCGAAGAACACGTAGGAGGGAGCGATCTCGTCCGGGTGCGCCATGCGCTGCATGGGGACTTGACCACCGAACCCCTCCACCCGCTGTTCCGGGAGCGTCGAGGGGATCAGCGGGGTCCACACCGGTCCCGGAGCCACGCAGTTGACCCGGATGCCTCGGGAAGTCAGCGATTGGGCCAGCGACTGGGTCAGCACGTGAACCGCTCCTTTGCTGGCTGCGTAGTCCATCAAGGTCTTGTTGCCGCGCAAACCGTTGACCGAACCGGTGTTGATGATCGCTCCTCCGTCCGGCAGGTAGCGCAAAGCAGCGCGGCAGATCCAGAACATCGAGTAGACGTTGACCTTGAACGTGCGGTCGAACTGTTCGGTGCTGATATCGCGGAAGTCCTCTGTGGAAAACTGGGTGCCGGCGTGGTTCACCACGATGTCCAGGCCGCCCAAGCTCTCCGCAGCTTTTTCCACCAATTGGTTGCAGTAGTTCTCGTCGGCCAGGTCACCGCGGAACAAGTAGCAGGTGCGTCCCTGCTCGCGGACCAGCGCCGCGGTGTGGTCGGCGTCGTGGTCCTCGCTGGGGTCGAGGTAGGCGATCGCGACGTCGGCACCTTCCTTCGCGAAAGCGACCGAGACCGCGCGACCTATGCCGGAATCCCCGCCTGTGATGAGGGCCTTCTTGCCCGCCAAGTGGTTGGCCCCGGTGTAATCGCGCATCTCGTCCCGCGGTTGCGGTTCCATCGGTCGAGTGGTGCCCGGGTGCTCTTGCTGTTGCCCTGGTGCCTGGTCCGATGTCCCGGCCATTGCGGTGCACCTCCGGAGGTTCGACTTCGCTACCGCAGCAATGGGCTACCCGGGCCCGCGCAGGAGAAACAGGCCATGGTCACCACCAGCGCGTGCAGGTGTGCGCAACAGGTTGCCGGGGAACTCCGGGAAAACCCGTACTCCGGCGCTGGGAGGTAGACGTGAAAGCGCTGACCTGGCATGGGCCTCGTGATGTGCGCGTGGAGCAGGTCCCCGACCCGAAGCTGGAAGCGGACACCGATGCCATCGTTTCAGTGACCACCACGGCGATCTGCGGCTCCGACCTGCACTTGTACGAACTCTTGGGGCCGTTCCTGGAACCGGGGGACATCTTGGGCCACGAACCGATGGGCGTGGTGGAGGAGACGGGGTCAGCGGTGACGAACCTCAAACCCGGGGACCGGGTCGTGGTGCCGTTCAACATCGCCTGCGGGCACTGCTGGATGTGCCAGCGCGGTCTGCACGCCCAGTGCGAGACCACCCAGGTGCGGGAGCACGGAATGGGCGCATCGCTGTTCGGCTACACGAAGCTCTACGGCAGCGTTCCAGGTGGGCAAGCCGAGCTGCTCCGCGTTCCGCAAGCCCAGTTCGGGCCGATCAAGGTTCCCGAGGGCCCGCCGGACGAGCAGTTCCTCTACCTCTCCGACGTGTTGCCCACGTCGTGGCAGGCGGTGGAGTACGCGGACATCCCCGAAGGCGGATCGGTCGCCGTGTTCGGCCTCGGCCCCATCGGCCAGATGTGCTCCCGCATCGCCAAGCACCGCGGCGCTCGGGTGATCGGCATCGACCTGGTGGCGGACCGGTTGAACATGGCGTCCCGGCACGGCATCGAAGTCGTCAACGCGCAGCAGCACCAAGACGTTCCGGAAGTGGTGCGGGATCTGACCGACGGGCGCGGCCCCGACTCGGTCATCGATGCGGTCGGCATGGAGGCGCACGGTTCTCCCGGAGCTCAGCTGGCGCAGAAAATGGTCACCCTGCTGCCGGACGCGATCGCCGAACCGCTGATGTCCAAAGCTGGTCTGGATCGCTTGTCGGTGTTCTACCAGTGCGTCGACACCGTCCGGCGCGGTGGGACCATTTCCTTGAGCGGTGTCTACGCCGGCGCGGTCGACCCGCTTCCGATGTTGCGGATGTTCGACAAGGGAGTTCGGTTGGCCATGGGGCAGGCCCACGTGCGCCGCTGGATCGAGCCCTTGATGCCGCTGGTGCTGGACGAGTCCGATCCGCTCGGGGTGCGCGACCTGGCCACCCACCGCCTGCCGTTGGAGGAGGCACCGCACGGGTACGACATCTTCCAGCGCAAAGCGGACGGTTCGATCAAGGTGCTGCTCGAGACCGGTCGCTGAGCGCGATCGGCCAGCGCTCCGCGCCGGCTGCCGCGACGCCTGGCTCCCGAGTTCGGCGTACGAACTCCGCTTCCACTGCGCGAAAGACCGCCCGCAGGCTTCGGGCTCGCGGGCGATCCCGGGGCGCTTCGCCCGCACGCCGGTCGCCTCCGGGTCACGTGGCCTGCTCCAGGGCCAAGGACCTGGATTTCCAACGCTGCTCACCGGGAATCCCCACTGCATGGGAATGGCCGCCGAAACCACAGCGTTGGAGTCCCGGAGACCGGAACGCGGGGGTGCGGCGCCAGGAGGACGTCTGGACGTGCACCCCCCACCTGACTAGCGCACGCTGCTCCACCGGCGAGCCAAGACCGAAGGAGGTTCGCATGCAGCAGGCCATCAGCACAGCTGGCACGGAGATCGAGCGGCAACAGCTGGAAGAAGCCGATCTGGTCGGTCACTACCTGCGCCGGATCGGGCGGACAGCGCTGTTGAACGCGCACGACGAGGTGGAGCTGGCCAAGAGCATCGAGGCCGGGCTGTACGCCGCTGAACTGCTGCGCCAGCACGAGGCCGGGCAGCGCCCCCTATCGGCCGAGCACCGGGAGGAGCTGGCCGAGCTCGTCAGAGAGGGTCGCCGCGCCAAGGAAACCATGATCAACGCGAACCTGCGCCTGGTGGTTTCGGTCGCCAAGAAGTACCTGCGGCGGGGTCTGCCGCTGGCCGACCTCATCCAGGAGGGCAATCTCGGCCTGATCAGGGCCGTGGAGAAATTCGACTACCGGCGCGGCTACAAGTTCTCCACCTATGCCATGTGGTGGATCCGCCAGGCGATCACCCGGGGCATCGCCGACCAGACCCGCACCGTGCGGCTTCCGGTGCACATGGTTGAACAGCTCAACAAAGTTGAGCGGCTGGAGCGGGACTTGGAGATGAAGCTCAACCGGGAACCGACGGTCGAGGAGACCGCCGAAGCCGCAGGTATCCCCGCCAGCCGGGTGGAGGAACTGCACCAGGCGGCTCGAGACGCGGCCAGCCTCGACCTGCCCGTGGGCGAGGACGGCGACACCAGCATCGGTTCGCTGATCGAAGACACCGACGCCACCACGGCGATGGAGCTGGTCGAACAGCGGGCCTTCAGCGCAGAACTGCGCAGGCTGCTGCGCCACCTGCCGGAGCGGGAGAGCAACATCCTCGCCCTGCGCTACGGCCTGCTGGACGGCAACCAGCACACCTTGCAGGAAGTGGCCGATCAGCTGGGGATCACCCGGGAGCGGGTGCGGCAACTGGAGAAGAAGGCGTTGGCTCAACTGCGCAGCCCGGAGCTGCGCGAGCCGCTGACCGCGTGGGCGAGCTGACGCATCACTCGAACAGTGCCGGGTCGCCCGCTCCCCGGCGCACGATCTCGGGTTCCCCACCGGAGAAGTCGATGACCGTCGTCGGCTCGGTCCCGCAATCACCGGAGTCGATCACCGCGTCCACTCGTCCGGCCAAGCGCTCGTTGACCTCCCAGCCCTCGGTCATCGGGTCCTCTTCACCGGGAAGCAGCAGGGTGCTGGACAGCAGCGGCTCGCCCAGCTCGGCCAGCAAGTCCTGGGCGAAGCGGTGCTCGGGAATCCTGATCCCCACGGTCTTCTTCTTCGGATGGAGCAGTCTGCGGGGGACTTCTTTGGTGGCGGGCAGGATGAACGTGTAGCTGCCCGGGGTGGCGTTCTTGATCGCGCGGAACACCGCGTTGCTGACGTGGACGAACTGTCCGAGCTGGGCGAAGTCCCGGCACAACAGGGTGAAGTGGTGCCGTTCATCCAGGTTGCGGATGGTCCGGATGCGGTCCATCCCGCTCTTGTTGCCGAGCTGGCACCCCAGTGCGTACCCCGAATCGGTCGGGTACGCGATCAGGCCATCAGCGCGTACGATCTCGGCTGTTCTGCGCACCAGGCGAGGCTGCGGGTTCTTGGGGTGAACGTCGAAGTAGGCCGTCATGCCAGTGGAGCTTACGGCCTTCCCCCAGCGGTTCTCCGCGAAAACCCCTGCCCGGACTAGTCGATCGGCAGCCACCTGCTGTACTGGTGCGCGCTGTGCTGCACGGCGGCCAGCACCCGCTGCACCTGCAGTCCCGAGGAGAAGTCCGGGTTCGGTTCCGCTTCCCCGCAGACCGCGAGGACGAAGTCGCGCACCTGGTGCACGAAGGTGTGCTCGTAGCCGAGCACGTGGCCGGGCGGATACCAGGCCTGGAGGTACGGGTGCTGCGGTTCGGTGACGAGGATGCGTCGGAAACCAGCAGTGCCGGTGTCCTCGGCAGCGTCGTAGAACTGCAGCTCGTTCATGGATTCGAAGTCGAACCCGAGGCTGCCTCGGCTGCCGTTCACCTCGACGCGCAGCCCGTTCTTCCGCCCGGTGGCGTACCGGGTGGCTTCGAATACGCCGACGGCACCGGTGTCGAACCGAGCGGTGAAGGCGGCCATGTCGTCCACCGTCACCTGCCCGGTGGCGCCGGGGTCGTCCGGCAGCGGACGTTCGGAGACGAACGTGTGCAGCATCCCGGACACTTCGGTGATCTGGGCACCCAGCAGGTATTGGGTCAAGTCGACCAGGTGGGCTCCAAGATCGCCGATGGCTCCCGAACCGGCGCGCGAAGCCTGCAGTCGCCAGGTGAGCGGAGCATCGGCTGGCGCCAGCCAATCCTGCAGGTAGGCGGCGCGCACCTGCCGAACGGTTCCCAGGCGCCCTTGTGCCAGCAGCGATCGGGCCAGGGCGAGAGCCGGTGTCCTCCGGTAGTTGAAGCCGATCATGGATTGGATCCCGTGCTGCCGGGCCTGCTGCGCCGCCTCGGCCATCCGTTCGGCTTCGGCCACCGAATTCGCCATCGGCTTCTCGCACAGCACGTGCTTGCCCGCCCGCAGCGCTTCGATAGCGATCTCGGCGTGGGTGTCCCCCGGGGTGCAAATGTCGACCACCTGGATGTCTTCCCTGGTCAGGACTTCCCTCCAGTCATCAGTGGTCTCGCGCCAGCCGAGCTTGCGGTTGGCGCGCTGCACCGACTCCCGGTTGCGCCCGCACAGCAGTAGCAGGTCCGGCTCGACCGGGAGGTCGAAGACGCGTGCTGCGGTGCGCCACGCCTGGGAGTGGACTTGCCCCATGAACGCATGTCCGATCAGCGCAACTCCCAGTTTGCGCACCGCGTCCTCCGTCCACCGCAGTGTTCAGCAACCCGCCGCAGGCGATGAGATCGAAGCCAGCATCTCATGCCAGTGGATGTTCGGGCCATCGGCGTGCTCGGGAACCGCTGCCCCAGCGCTGCCGAGCACGTCCGGGTGGTGCGCTACCGCTCCTGCCTGCTGGTGGTCCGGTTGCCGAGCAATCCCCCGAGCAGGATCATCCCGGCGCCCAGTCCCAGGTGCAGCCAGTTGTCGGCCGTGTTCACCGGAATGAAGTTCACCGGGCTGTCCTGGTTGATCAGCAGTCCGTAGATCCACAGTGCCAAGTAGATGATGCCGCCGCCGATCAAGTAGGTGCGCGCCAACGAGACGGTGGTGGACATCGCCACCCCGATCACCCCGAAAGCCAGGTGAACGATGTTGTGCAGCGCGGACACGTTGAACACGCCGAACAGCATCGCCCCGGAGTGGTGACCGGCGAAGGTCATCGTCTCGTAGCCGGTGGTGATCCCCGGGATGAACCCCAGCACTCCTACCAAGAGGAACACGGCCGATACCGCCAAGGTGGCCAAGCGGACCGTGCTGCGCTGCCAGCCAGGCACCCCTGAGGCACTACCCGAAACGCTCGCCATATCTTTTCATCCTTTCTGGCCTAGCGGATCGGGACCGTCCAGCCCCGCTACCAGCTGAGTGCCCAAGGGCTTCACTCGCAAACTTCTGCACCGAATCCCAGGCCGGTCCTGGTGCACTGGTGGGAGGCCCGCTGCGTGGGCGGGGTGTCCTTCCGCTCCGGAAGCACCACGATGCTGCCCGGGGCGATACCGGCGATGATCTCGGTGTAGGCGTCCCCCCGCACTCCGGTGTCCACCCGGACCTGGCGCCGTTCGCCGTCCTGGAGGACGGTCAAACTGCTGTTCGCGCCGCTGCCGTGGAGTGCTTCGTTGGGCACTCTCAGCACGTCGTCGACCTTCGCGACGAGCACCTCGATGTCGACGCTCTGCCCAGGTTTCAGCTTTTCCGGGAGGTGCTCCGGCTGCAGCTCCACTTCGTAGTAGCGACTTCCTCCGGAAACGGTCACCGTCGGAGCTATGCCGGTGACCCGGGCTGGCACCGGCTCCATGTCGGGGAGCGCGTCGAAAGTGATCTCCGCGCTCTGGTCGAGTTCGATCTTGGCGATGTCCGCCTCGGAGAACATCCCCACCACGTGCATCGAGGAGAGGTCGGCTATCTCCAGGAAGCCGCTGGCCTGGTCGTGCACGCTGCAGTCGGTCACCCCTTGCGCGCGCGGCTGCTGCAACTGCACGCGATCACCGATGTTGTAGTGCACCGCGGTGACGGTGCCGGATATCGGCGCGATCAGCTCGGTGCTCGCCAGCTCCTGCCGAGCGGCGCTGACCGCGGTGTTCTTCTGCGCGAGGAGGGCCTCCTGCTGCTGCAGCTCAGCGGTCGCCGACAGCACGTCCTCGTCCCTCTCCTCGGCCTCGGCCAGCCGTTGCCGGGCGACTTCCAGTGCGGCTTTGGCCGCCTCGTACTCGGCCTGCGCCACGGCCAGTTTGCTCTCCGCTTCCCGCGAGTCCAGTTCAGCCAGCTTCTGCCCCTCTTCAACGGTGTCCCCGACCTTCACGTGGATCTCCGTGACCGTCCCTTCCGAACTGAAGTCAGGGGCCGCGTACCGTGCGCATTGCAACCTTCCCGAGGCGGAGGCGCTCAGCGTGACGGTGCCGAAACCGACTTTGAACAGCCTGTCCGGCGGTGGTGCCAGGAGGGTCACCAGGATCACTGCGCTCGCAGCCGCGAGCACGGCTGCGATCACCACAGCGCTGATGATCCGTCCTCTGCGCCCGAACCGAGCCATGCGATTCCCCTGTGGACGGTAGTCAACGAGACAGCAAGCGGCTGCTGCATCCGGCAGGCTACCTGCCCCGGGCGATCACGCAACTGAAGAAACCGCTGGCCGGTGGGGCACCACGGCAACGCCACCCCGCCAAAGCGCCCACCAGCAGCCAGAACTCAACAGCTGCCCACGCCCTGCCCCTCCCCGGCTGATCCTCCGATGCGGTGATCAGGTGACTGCCGGTCGCACGAGCGCGCAACGCGCCTCACCGGTCTGTACTGGACAACTGCGACGAGCTTCTTCCCGCTCAGCGGAAAGACTGATTTCCACAAGGCTGGCCGGGCAGCGCAAGGTGCATGTCCAGTTGTACCGGGCGCACGGGAGCCCCGTCGCGGTCAGCGGTGCGAGCGGAAAGGAACCTCTATGCAGACCCAGGTCGGTATCGTGGGGGCGGGCCCCGCCGGTCTCATGCTGTCCCACCTGCTACACCTGAACGGCATCGACTCGGTCGTCATCGACACCCGCACCCGCGAAGACATCGAAGGCACCATCCGGGCCGGGGTGTTGGAGCAGAGCACAGTCGATCTCATGACCGAAACCGGGGTCGGTGAGCGCGTCAAGCGGATCGGCCAGGTGCACGAAGGAATCGAAATCCGCTACAACGGACGCGGCCATCGCATCGACTTCACCGAGCTGACCGGCCGAGCCGTCACCCTCTACCCGCAACACGAAGTGCTCAAAGACCTCATCGCCCGCAGAGTGGAAGACGGCGGTGACCTGCGCTTCGGAGTCACCGATGTGCGAGTCGAGGGCCTGACCACGGACAAGCCGGTGATCAGCTTCTCCCACGAGGGACGCACCGAGACCCTGGAATGCGCTTTCGTCGCCGGCTGCGACGGGTCGCGCAGCACCACCCGGACGTTGATCCCGGCCGGCGAGGTCCGTCAGGACCTGTTCCGGCAGTACCCGTTCGCTTGGTTCGGCATCCTCGTCGAGGCACCCCCGTCCTCGGACGAGCTGATCTACGCCAACCACGAGAACGGGTTCGCGCTGATCAGCACCCGCACTCCCACGGTTCAACGGCTCTATTTGCAGGTCGATCCCGACGACGAAGTCGACGACTGGCCGGACGACCGGATCTGGGAAGAGCTGCACACCCGGGTTTCCGGCGAAGACGTGACGATCGAGGAAGGCCGGATCTTCTCCAAGTCGGTGCTGCCGTTCCGCAGCTACGTGTGCGAACCCATGCAGCACGGGAGGCTGTTCCTCGCCGGGGACGCCGCGCACACCGTTCCCCCGACCGGGGCCAAGGGGATGAATCTGGCCATCGCCGACGTCTACGTGCTGGCCAAGGCCTTCGCCCGTTGCTTCGAGCGCGGCGACACCCAGCTGCTGGACTCCTACACCGACACCGCGCTGCGCCGGGTCTGGCGGGCGCAGCACTTCTCCTGGTGGATGACGTCGATGCTGCACCGGATGCCGGAGAGCAGCGGTTTCGACCGGAAGCGCCAGTTGGCCGAGCTCGACGTCATCACGAGTTCAGCGGCCGGACGTCGACTGCTCGCGGAGAACTACGTCGGCCTTCCGCTGGAGCTCTGAGCCCCCTGCGGGGCGCCAGACCTGGCTGGCGCCCCGCAGCCACGCGCTCAAACGGCGACCACGAAGTCGCGCAATTCGTAGCCGCTGATCGCCTCGTTGAACGACACGCGCGGCGGCTTCTTCATCCGAACCCCGGGGATCGCGAAGAGCTTGCTGAGGAACACGTCCGTTTCGGCGATCGCAATGTGCGCTCCCGGGCACTTGTGCGGCCCGTCCCCGAACGACAGCACCGGAGGGGTCGCCCCCTTGGCGAGGGAACGCCCGGGGCACACCAACAGCGGGTCCTGCCCGACCGCGGTTTCGTCGGTGTTGGTCGCGCTGACCACGATGTCCACTTCCTCCCCGGCGGGGATCTTCACCTCCTGATCACCGTCCGGGATCTCGACCGGGGCCGTGGTCCGCCGCCGCAGATTGCCCACGACCGGTTCCAGCCGGAGGATCTCCTGCAGGACGGCATGCCGCTCCGGTTCTTCTGCTTCCCGGTAGCGCGCCTGCAGTTCCTCGTCGGTGAACAGGTGCCATGCGGCCGCAACGACGAATTCCCTGGTGGTCACCATGCCTGCGGCGGCGAACGTGATGCACTCGCCCAGGATCTCCGCTGCCGTGCACCCCTCGTCCAGCAGGTGCGAGATCACGTCGTCACGCCGCTGCCGACGACGGGCGCGGATCGCCGGTCGGACGTCGGACAAGTAAATGCCGAGCCAATTGGTGACCTGCCGGTACACCCAGTACAACCCGTGGAGGCTGGTGAAGCCGGGCCGGCCGAACTCATCCGGGAAGAACCGCTCGAGGCGCTGCCGCAGGCCGGGCCTGCTCTCCGTCAACCCGATGACCGCCGAGGCGACCTCGATGGCCAAGTGGAAGCTCAGCTCGGACAGCTCGGCTTCCCCCGCCTTGCGGAGCTTTTCGATCTGCTCGTCGGCCACGCGGTGCATGATCGGCAGGTAGTGCTCGGCGACCCGCTTCGGGGTGAAGAAGCGCGCCGTCTGCCGTCGGTCCTCCCGGTGCTCGGGACCGTCTCGGTAGAGCACAGGACGGCGGATGCTCGCCGGCATCTTGTCGACCGTTTCCACCCCCAAACCCGCCTGGACGGTGTCCTGACTGCGCAAGACCGCGCGCGCGGCGGCGAAGCTGCGGATTTCCCACACGCCGTCCGCCCGTCGGTGCACAGGGCAGCCGGAACCGGTGTCCGATCGCTCGATCTTGCGTGCGTTCTTCTGGTCCGTCGCCACTAGGGGTGTCCTTTCCACCTCGGTACGACGCTGCGCGCTCGTGATCAACCAGTTAACCTTCTAGCAGTTGAGCGGAACGCGGCCCAGACGGTGGGGAAACTTCGTAGTGAAAAGTTGATCAAGTTCGCTGGCGGGCCGAACGGTTCCCCGCGGTCGTGTCGAGCTGCCCGGCGCATCGCAGCGCGGGCGGTTCCAGGCAGACATATCGGACGCAACTGCCGTCTTCGCAACAATCCCGCCCTCACGACGCGGTCGTGAGGACAGCGCAACCGCTGGTGCGGGTTCGCCAAACCGCGGAACTGCCAGAGCGAATCCACCGCACACCGGTGGCGGACCTGCACCAGGAAGCTGGAGCGCTCGAGCGCGGAACGGCTTCGCACCGCCTTCCCCGCTCCGCGGTCGTTCCCCGGGACGGCGTCCGTACACAACAAACGTTATTGAACTAGCGCCGACCACCACGAACGGACAAACCGGTGCGATCTTGAATTCCCAAGGAAATTGCTTTTCCCAGGGAAAATCGCGTTCACCGAAATCGAGTCTGATCTTGGTCGCCAAACCATCGGCCTATTGACAGGGGGACAGCGCACCTACAGCCTGATTCGCATCTGTGGCCGGAGTTCGCGAAGAAGGGAACAGGCCATGACAACGGCCGAGAAAGTGCGCGCCGCGGTTGATGGATTGACAATTCCGCAGCTGCTGCAGCGCAATGCTCAGGAACATCCGGACAAACCAGCACTCACCAGTGGGATCGGCCCGACCGCAACAACTTTGAGCTGGCAGCAGCTGCGCAACGAAGTAGCTGCGCTCACGCAGGGACTTCGGTCCGTCGGCCTCGACAAAGGCGACCGAATGCTCATCATGATGTCCAAGCGCCCCGAGCATTGGATCGTCGACCTCGCGGCCACCCATCTGGGGGCATTGCCCTGCACGGTCTACGACACCCTCAGCACTTCGCAGATCCGCCACATCGCTGAGCACAGCAATGCGACCGTCGTGGTGCTCGAAGGCATTGAGCAGTTCAAGCGGTGGGCGCCGGTGATCGACGAACTGACCTCCGTGCGGGCTTTCGTGGTGCTCGACGAGAGCATCATCCCGCCCGGGGACATCAGGTTCGTCAGCTATTCCGAGTTGCGCGGCGGAGGTGAGCACCCCACGTTCGCCTCGACCTTCGACAGGCTCACCGCTGAAGCCAAGAGCAGCGACCCGGTCACCGTCGTGTACACGTCCGGGACCACCGGCACTCCGAAAGGAGTGGTGCTCTCCCACCGGAACGTGATCTACGAATCGCTGATGCAGAACTACCTGATCCCGGTGCCAGAGCACCCGCGCTCGGTCGCCTACTTGCCGCTCGCGCACATAGCCGAACGAGTGCTCGGCATATACATGCCGATCTGCAACGCGGGGCACGTCACCATCTGCTCAGATCCAGCTCAACTGCTCCCGACCCTGCAGGCGGTCCGCCCGCACGGGTTCTTCGGCGTCCCCCGCGTTTGGGAGAAGATCGCCGCCGGCGTGCAAGCCCAGCTGGAAACGATCCCCTCGGAAAAAGCCGAGGTGCTCGGAAGAGCGCGCGACCTCGCGCTGGAAGTCTTCCGCCTGCGCGCTGCCGGACGACCGGTTCCGGACGAGATCGCCGAGGAGTTCGCCCAACTGGACCAGACCGTGCTGCTGCCGATCAGGGCCTCGCTGGGACTGGACCGGTCGGTGCGGAACTTCAGCGGAGCGGCCCCTATTCCCACGGGAGTGCTGGAAGTCCTCGCCAGCATCGGTCTTCCGGTTTACGAGGTCTGGGGGCTCAGCGAGACCACTGGCGCTGCCACCGTCAGCATCCCCGACTGCTTCAACATCGGTGCTGTTGGTCGGCCGGCGCCCGGCATGGAGGTCAAAACCGCCGAGGACGGCGAGCTCCTGGTCCGCGGGCCCGTGGTGTTCTCCGGCTACCTGCAGCAAGACGGAACGGTCAAACCCGCCACCGACGAGCAGGGCTGGTTCCCCACCGGGGACATGGGGACGGTGGACAGCCGCGGCCTGGTGACGGTGACCGACCGGAAGAAGGAGATCATCATCACCGCTGGCGGGAAGAACATCGCCCCGACCCGCATCGAATCACTGCTGCGGGCGCATCCGCTGATCGGTCAGGCAGCAGCCATCGGAGATGGGCGGCGCTACATCACCGCCCTGCTGGTGCTGGACGAAGAGACCACCCCGGCTTGGGCCGAAGCGCACGGCATTCCGGTCACCGACATCTCGGAGCTGGCCACGCACCCCCAGGTCCGCGCGGAACTGGACGCAGCGGTCGCCCGGGCCAACAGCGAGCTGGCCCGCGTGGAGCAGATCAAGCGGTACCACGTGGTGCGAGGCGTCTGGACACCAGAGTCGGGGGAGCTGACACCGAAGCTCAGCCTGCGCCGCAAGGTGATCCTCGAACGGTACCGGGAGGAAATCGATCAGCTGTACGCGGAATGAGGGACAGCATCTTCGCGCTGCTCACCGAGGCTTCTTCCGGCGTGCAATCCGCATTGGCTGCACGCCGGGAGAAGCACTTGGCGGGAGACTTCGCGGGAACAACGGAGAATCTGACCCGAAACGTGGGCGCTAGCTGCGGACTGCTCCCTGAGCCTCCCTCATCCCTCACCGGTTGCGGCCAGCGCCGTGAAGTGGTCGTCGAGGATCTTGCGCGCTCGGGGGGAAAGCCGCGGTCTGCCCGCCTGCGTGGCAACCCCGTAAACCAGCCCTATTCCGGCGATCAGCGTACCGATCCGGTCCGACTCGTAGCGCAAATCCATGCCGGCGGGAAGTTCACCGTCTTCGACGGCTTCCCGCAGCCTTCTGCTCAGCGCAACACGCCACTGCTCCCAACCACCGGACAGTCCACTCAGGCCGGAAGGGGAAGGACCGGCTTCCATCCAGAAGGCCAACCACACCCGCCATATCGACATGCCGTCGTTCCCGGTCGGCAACAACGCCATCGCGTGTTTGCGGGCCGCGGCGAGTCCGCGCAGCCCTCGCGCAGCTGATTCGGTGCGCTGAGCCGCCCGCTGGTTGTTGTACTCCAGAACGGCTCTCATGACCGCGTCTTTGCTGTCGAAGTAATGGGTGACCGAACCGGTCGTCACTCCGGCGCGGGCACCGATCGCACGCATGGTGGCGGAGCGTACTCCGGCCGAAGCAACCAACTCCCAAGCCGATTCGATGATGCGCTGCCGGTTCTGCTCGTCCCGGAACTGTTTGGCCACGCCCGCCTCCGAATAGCTCTTGTGTGTGTAACGAATGTTACGTAACACTTGTTACACAGCCGAGCCGCCAGTCTCGATGGAGAGGGGGCCCGGAATGCGGGACGAGTTGTCCACCGCACGGGGTCCAGTGAGCGATGCCCTGCTGCAGGCCGGAATGCTGTTGGAATTCAGCGTTCATTCGGTGCTCGCCTCCTTCCGCGTCCTGTTCCGGACCTCGAAATCGTGGTGGCGGGAACTCGCCGAACAAGCTTGGTTCCTGACCTCGGTGACCACCGTTCCCGCCCTGCTGGTCACCATCCCCCTGGGGGTGGTGGTCGCGCTCAACGTGGGCTCGCTGGCCGGCCAATTGGGCGCCGAAGGTTACGGCGGCGCGGTCGTCGCTTTCGTCATCGTCGGCCAGGCAGCTCCCCTCATCTGCGCCCTGATGATCAGCGGCGTGGGGGGATCCGCCATGTGCGCAGACCTCGGAGCGCGCAAAATCCGGGAAGAAACCGAAGCAATGGAAGCAATGGGAATCTCCACCGTGGAAAGGCTGGTGGTCCCGAGGATCTTCGCCGCCATCTGCGTGACGATGCTGATGGCGTGCTTGGTCATGTTGGCCGGCATCGGCACGACGTTCCTGTTCCAGGTCGTCGCGTTGGAAGCTACTCCGGAGACCTTCCTCAGCACTTTCGTCCAGTACTCGCGCATCTCCGACTTCGTGGTCGCGATGGTCAAAGCGGCTTCTTTCGCCACGCTCGCCGCGCTGGCTTGCTGTTTCAAAGGGCTGCACGCCAAGGGCGGACCGAGTGGAGTTGCTGATGCCGTCAACGAAGCCGTGGTCATCTCCTTCGTGCTGGTGTTCTTCGCCAACACCTGCATCAGCGAGCTGTACCCCATCCTGGTCCCGGCACAAGGAGAATACTGATGCCGCAGACGCACCAGGATGCCGCTCACGTCTTGCCGCGCTCGCTGCGGCGCGCCGTCGAAACCGTTTCCACGCTCGGCCTGCACATCACCTGCTACGCCAGCGCTTTGCTGGCCATCCCGTACGTCATCGGACGCTACCGGAAGAACATCGCCAAGCTCATCGGTGAGATCAGCTTCGGATCCGCCTCACTGCTGGCCGGCGGCGGAACGATCGGCGTGGTGTTCGCCATGTCCTTTGTGGCCAGCACGCAAGTCGGCCTGGAAGGTTACCGGGGTCTGCACCTGCTCGGGTTGTCCCCGATGACGGGATTGCTCGGAGCGCTGGTCAACACCCGGGAATTGGCGCCCATCGTCGCCAGCATCGCGCTCGCCGCGAAAGTGGGCACGGGCTTCACCGCTCAACTCGGTGCCATGCGCATCGGCGAAGAAATCGACGCGCTGGAAACCATGGGAGTGCGCTCCATGCCCTACCTGGTGAGCACCCGGATGGTCGCCGCGCTGATCTCGGTCGTCCCGCTGTACCTGGTGGGCCTGTTCGCTTCCTACATCGCCACCCAGGTCGCCATCGTCACCATCAACGGTGACTCGCAGGGGACGTACAGCTACTACTTCCAACTCCTGCTGACCCCTCAGGACGTCTTCTACTCACTGCTGAAGGCCACGGTGTTCGCGGTGCTCGTGACCCTGGTGCACTGCGCGTACGGTTTCCACGCGACCGGTGGTCCGGAGGGAGTGGGCAAAGCTGCCGGACGAGCGCTCCGGACCAGCATCGTCACCATCACCATCACCGACGTGCTGCTCACCATCTCGATCTGGGGATTGCAGCCGAGCCTGCCAGGACTGGGCCTATGAGCACGCTGCAGTTGACGACCACCGAGCGCCCGAAGCTCTTCCGGCGCGGAGCGGTCACCATCGCAGTGCTGCTGCTCACCACCGTCCTGGTGGTTCTGGAGGGAGCTGGGACTTTCCAGCGCGATCCGGTGATAACCGCCGACATACCCGCCTCCGCGGGGCTGGTGCCGCAGAACGCGGCCGTGCAGTACCGCGGCGTGCGCGTCGGCGAGGTCATCGAAGTCGAGACATCTCCTCGAGGCAGCCGGTTGGCCATCCGGGTCGAGTCCCGCCACCTGAGCTCCATCCCCGCGCAGGCCCGTGCCCGGTTGCTGCCGAAGACGCTGTTCGGCGACCAATACATCGACCTCGCAGTTCCGGCCGGCGGGAACCGCGGCGCGAAACTCTCCCCGGGAGCTCACCTGCCCCCGGACACCTCCGTGCAGACGCAGCAGCTCTACTCGGTGTACCTCCGGCTCTACGAACTGCTGGATTCCATGGAGCCGGCAAAACTGCAAACCGCGCTCAGCGCGCTGGCCGAAGCCGTGCACGGCCGCGGCGATCGACTGCGCCAGGTGCTCGACCAAGCCAGCGAACTGGCCGAAACCAGCCGGCCCGCGTTGGACGCGCTCGGCCAAGACCTGGCCACCATATCCACCACGGCCACCGAACTGGGCAGCGCTTCCCCCGAGCTGCTCGCCGCCCTGGACAACACGATGAGCCTCACCGAGTCAATAGCAGCCGATCGCGCGGAGCTGTCCCGGCTGCTGACTTCGGGGCTCGAACTCACCGAACAAGCCGAGGCGTTCCTGGACCAGAACGCGCAGCGAGTGATCAAGCTGGTGCGCGCCACCGAGCCGTTCTCCGAGATCATCGCCGACCACCCGGGCTCCATCAGCGCGGCCAAGGCCAGCTTGGAGGCCTTCGCGGACAGCGGAAACCGGGCTTTCGCCACGGGATTCTTCAAGATCCGCGCCTCCTTGACGCTCGACCAGCCGTACCCGTACCACCCGGAGGACTGTCCCCGCTACCCGGGGCTGGCCGGACCGAACTGCCCCTCCGGGCAGAGCCCCGCGCTGGGGCCGGAAGGCAGCGAGGCGGAGAAGGGCACCTTGCGACAGCTCGCTCCGCTGCTTCCCGGAGCACCCTCAGGAGAAGCGTCCCCAGACCTGCTCAGCGTGATGTTCGCGCCCATGCTCCGCGGTTCCGAGGTGGTGGTCCCATGAGGCTTGCCCCGACGCTGGCCAAGTTCGGCCTCTTCGCCGTCATCTCGCTGTTCTGCGGCGTCGTCGTGGTGAACACGATCAACCGGCCGGAGAACGGTGACACGCACACCTACCACGCGGTTTTCACCGACGCCAGCGGAGTGCTGACCGGTAGCGAAGTGCGCATCGCCGGCGTCCGGGTGGGCAAGGTCACCGATGTGGTCCTCCACGACGGACGGGCGCGCGTGTCCTTCAGCGTGCTGGCCGATCAGGAAGTACCGCGTGACGCCGTGGTGTCGGTCCGGTACGCCGACCTACTCGGCAACCGGTACCTGGCCGTCGAACCGGGGGGCGGGGGTGCCGCGTTGCCCCCCCGGAGCCACCATTCCGGCCGAGCGCACTCGTCCTGCCCTGGACCTGACCGCGCTGCTCAACGGTTTCAAACCGCTCTTCGAGGTCATCGACCCGAACGAGGTCAACACCCTCGCCAACCAGCTGATCGCGGTGTTCCAAGGAAACTCCGCCACCGTCGGCGATCTGCTGCACCGGATCGTGGCGCTGACCGCGGCGCTGACCGAGCGGGACCAGGTCATCGCGGACACCCTGGCCAACCTCAACGAGATGCTCGACACCGTCAACGGTCACCAGGCCGAGCTGCAGGCCCTGGTCGCCGGGCTCGGAGAACTGGCCGCCACCGCGGCTGACCAGCAACAAGTCATCGCCCAGTCCGTGGACAACGGAGCCGCGTTGGCCGGTTCGCTCTCGGACCTGCTGACCGAACTCGGACCCGGTCTGTCCGAGGACATCACCAACGTCGGGGACGTGAGCGCCGCGCTGGCGGCGAACCAGCAACACCTGGAGCAGACCGTCGCTGATTTCCCGAACTTCGTGCGCGCCTTGAACCGCGCCGGCCAGTACGGGTCCTGGATGAACGTCTACATCTGCAACTTGAGCATCCACGTGGCGGGGGACCCGATCGATCTCAACGGTGGTCCGCATTCGGAGGTGTGCCGATGAACCGCTCCTCGTTGCGGAACCGCGTCCTCCGCACCGGTGCGGTGGCGGTGGCGGTGACCCTGCTGGCGATCTTCGGAGTGGTGCTCAGCCCGCACATCGCCTTCTTGGCCAGGACCGAAGAATACGCAGCGGAGTTCCGCAACGCGGCGGGGGTCTCGACCGGAACCCCGGTGCACGTGGCGGGGGTTCCGGCCGGCCGGGTCACCGATGTTCAACTGGCCGGAGATCGGGTCAAGGTCCTCTTCCGGCTGGACGAGCACCAACGACTAGGTGTCGACAGCAAAGCGGCGATCAAGATCAAGACGGTGCTGGGGTCGCGGTACGTCCAGCTCTCTCCCCAAGGGGAAGAACCGCTGTCCCCCGGGGACACCATCCCGCTGCGCAACACCTCGGTCCCCTACGACCTGGACCAGATCAGCAGACAGACCACCGGCACCGCGGAGAGCATCGACACCGGGAAGTTGCGCCAGATGCTCTCGGTGCTCAGCGATGCCACTCCGGACGATCCGCAACTGATCTCCGAAGCCCTTTCCGGGATCACCGCCGCGTCCGAGGTGATCAACGCGCGCGGTGAGCAGATGCAGCAGCTGCTGACCGGAACGCGCACGCTCACCAATTCCTTGCTCGACCAGCAGGAAACGCTCGTCCAGCTGCTCGGGGACACCCAGCTGGTGGTGGACGTCCTGAACCAGCGCCGAGAAACCATCCGGAGGTTGCAGGACGACATCATCCGCGTCACCGACATCTTGAACGGGTTGTGGACGGAGAACCGCGCCGAGATCGACCAAGTGCTCACCGAGCTGCACTCGCTCAGCGACCTCCTCGCCCGCAACGAGCAGCACATCGACGAAACCATTCGCCAGCTGGGACCTGCCAGCCGCTACATCGCCAACGCGACCGGAAACGGACCGTGGGGAGACGTTTCCGCGCCCGCCGGACCGATTCCGGACAACCTCCTGTGCGTCGTCGGACTGCTGGAGGGCTGCCGATGACGAAGAAACTGGTCACCTGGTCGGCAGTGGTCGCGCTCGTGCTCACCGCCGGTTGGTACGCGCTGTTGCGGCCGAATCCGGTGCTGCGGATCTCCGCTGACTTCGTCGCCGCGGACGGCATCTTCCCCGGCAACCGGGTCGCCATCCTGGGAGTTCCCGTGGGAACTGTCGAGTCGGTCCAACCGCGGGGAGCTTTCGTGCGGGTGACCATGACCATGCCACCGGAAACGGAAATCCCCGCCGATGCGCACGCCTACATCACCAGCCCGGCCGTCATCAGCGATCGATACGTCGAAATCGGCCCCGCCTACCAAGGCGGGGAAAAACTGACCGATGGCGCCGTGATCCCCCTGGAGCGGTCGCACGCCCCCATCCGCTGGGACCAGTTGACGAAATCCCTTCAAACCCTGTTGGACGCGCTCGGTCCGCAGCAGGCGGACGAGGACCTCGGCAAGCTGCTGCACACCACCGGCACGGTGCTCGACGGGAAAGGACCGCAAATCCGATCCGCGATCGCCAGCCTCACGCAAGCCAGCGATCTCGTCGTCCGCAACAAGGACGACATCACGGCGGTGCTGGACAACATCGACCAGTTGCTGCGGATTCTGGAGGAGAACCAGCGGACGGTCGAAGAGCTGACCACGGCTTCCGAACAAGCCGCTGCCGAGCTCCACGGACAACGGCAGGAACTGGGGGAGGTGATCGATTCCCTCTCCTCCGCGCTGGTCGAAGTCAACGACTTGGTCAACGAGCACGGCGCGGAGCTCACCGGTGATGTTCAACAGCTCGTCCAAGTCAGCAACGCGGTGCTGGCCCGGCAGCACGAGCTGACCGAGACCTTGGACGTGCTGCCGCTCGCGCTGGACAACGTTTCCCGGACCATCACCGAGGACGAGCGCATGCGCCTTCGCTTGGACATATCCACCAATCTCGACCAGTTCTCCACCACCGCGAAGATCTGCGCCGCATTCCCACTACCGCTGTGCAACGGCGCCGGTCTGGTCAACCCGATCCCGTTCCCGCCCGAGCTGCCCGATCCGCTCGGGATGAATGCCGAGAGCGGAGGAGGCCGATGAGACGAAGAGCTCTGGCGTTGTCCATCGCCGCAGCCGTGCTGCCGTTGACGGCCTGCACGCCGAGTCTGCACGACATCGAAGTCGGTCACCTGATGGGCGAATCCGGCAAGACCCTCACCGCCGAATTCAGCGATGCGGGGCGTCTTCCGCTGGGCGCCGAAGTGCGCTTCGGTGCCCAGGTGGTCGGTCGCGTCACCGACATCGAGGTGCACGACTTCCAAGCCGTCGTGGAGCTTTCCATCACCGACGACACCGCGGTCCCGGAGGGGACCACGGCCAGGATCGAACTGACCTCCGCGCTGGGCGAGGAGTACGTCATGCTCCATCCTCCGGCGGAGCCGGGCCCTCCGCTCCCCGACGGAGCACGGTTGGAGAACACCAGCAAGGGCCCCGATGTGGAAGACGCTTTGGCCGCTTTGGGAGCAGTGGTGAACGGTGCGGGGATGGACCAAGCCCGCACCGTGATCAGCGAGTTCAACAACGCGTTCGACGGCAGGGACCAGCAACTGCGCGAATTGCTGGAGCAACTTCGAAGCGGCCTGGCGGCGTTGGAGGCGCAAAGCGACCAGATCACCGAGGTGATCGACGACGTGCACGCGCTGTCCGAACGACTGGCCGCGGGAAAACCGACCATCGAACGAGCTCTGACCAGCACTCCCCCGCTGCTGGAGATGCTGCTGGCGGAGCGCGACCGGTTCACCGCTCTGCTGGGGAACACCTCACGACTGGCCGGTGCTGCCGATCAACTCGCCGACCAGCTCGACAGCTCCGTGCGCACCCAGGTGCGGCAGCTGCGGCCGGCGCTGGCCGAGCTTCGCAGCACCACGGAAGACCTGGAAGCCACGTTGAGCAACCTGCAGCGGTTCTCCGCCCTGTTCCAACGGGCGACCCCGGGAGATTACGTCCTGTTCAACGGAACGGTCGACGTCCCCGGGACGATCGTGCAGCTCTTGGCTCCCGGTACTCCGATGCCGCCACCCGGGGAGAACCCCTTGGAACAGCTCTTGGGGCAACCATGAGGAAGAACTCGCTGGCCGTACTGCAGATCGCGCTGTTCTTGGTGATCAGCGCGGGGTGCGCTTACTACGTCGCCACCAACGTGCTGGGCCCGCAGGACATCCGACCGATCGAAGTCACCGTCCGCATGCCCAACAGCGGTGGGATGGCCACCGGCTCTCCGGTCACCTACCGCGGAGTGCCGGTCGGCGAGGTGGCCGGGTCGGAGATCGACCAGGAGGGGGTGGTCCTGCGGTTGAAGATCGACCCCCGGCAACGCATTCCGGCCAGCACCCGCGCGGTGGTCAGCATGGACACCCCGCTGGCCCTGCAGCACCTCGACCTGCAGCCAGCTGACCAGGCTCCCCCTCACCTGCGGGACGGCAGCGTGATCGAGGCGGACAAGACGGAAGCACCGCTGCCGCTGACCGCGGTGCTGACCGAGTTCGCCCAGCTCTCCGACAGCCTCCACGAAGAGGACATCAGCGTTGCGGCAGAAGCGCTGGCCACCGGATTCCACGGAACCGGGCCCGAACTGGCCCGTTTGCTCGACAACGCTCCCCAGCTGTTGGAACTGGCCAACTCGGAGATTCCGCGGGCGCGGGAAATGGCGCACCGAGTGGAGGTCCTCACCGGCCCCGATGCCGAGCAGGTCAAACGGATCAGGTCGGTGGCGGAGAAGCTGCGGGAGACCACCGACGAGCTGCGCGCCCACGAACCCCAGCTGCGCACCCTGGCCACCACCGCCCCGGAAGTGGCCGACCAGCTGACGCGTCTGGCAGCGGACGCCCAGCCGGCGGTGACCGCTCTGCTGGGCAACCTCGTCACCACCAGCCAGGTAATCAGCATGCGCGGGCCGGCTGTCGAGCAGTTGATCATCGCGCTACCGGAAGCACTGCGCAAAGTCAGCAGCATCGTGCACGGGGACACCGCGGACTTCTACCTCGTCGGAACGCAAGGCCCCGCCTGCTACACCGGGGCGGAGCGGCGTCCGCCCACCGAAACCGCTGAGCGGGAACCGGATTTGCACTGGCACTGCCCCGCGGACGAGCCGAACCTCCAGCAGCGCGGAGCCGCCAACGCTCCTCGCCCGATCACGACGACGTACGACCCGCAGACCGGTGCCACGAGCGCCGGTTTCCGAGTGGGCACCACCAGTGCTCCTGGCATGTGGTACACGATGCAGCTGAATGGAGTCCGATGATGGCTGACGAGCCAGTTCACACATCCGAAAAGGACACCGGTTCCGCTGTCACGGGAAAAGAACCAGGGGAGACCACCACCGAGCGGTCTGCGGACGAGGCGTCCGATGCGCGTCCCGGAAACGGCACCTCACGGGTGCGGCGCAAACCGTCGTGGCGGACTGTGCTGGTCGGGACTTCGATCGCACTGCTCTTGGCGAGCACAGCGGTTCTCGGCAGTCAGCTCTACCGGCAGCACCAGTCGGACGCTTTTCGACGATCCGCCGTCGAAGCCGCCCGGAAGTACGCGGCGGACCTCGCTTCTTACGACTACCGCAAACTGGACGACAACTTCACCACGGTCACCGACAATTCGACCGGGCAGTTCGCCGAGCAGTACGAGCACGTCAGCAGCGCGCTGACCGAGCTGATCGAACAGCAGCAGGCGGTGTCCGACGGATCAGTCCTGTCCGCGGGGATAGCGGAACTGGACGAAAACCGCGCGGTGGTGCTGCTGTTCGTCGATCAGAAGATCACGAACGTCAATTCGCCGGAGCCGCGGATCGACCGAACCAGGATGCAGATGACCCTGTCCCGGGAAAACAACCACTGGCTGATCGCCGACATCAAACTGCTGTGACCGGGAACGCGAGAAGCGGGCCGGCGCTCCCACCGCCGGATCCCGCTACCGCAGTCGGTCGATCACAGCCCCAGTTGCTGGGCTTCGCCCCCTGCAGGCTCGCATTGCCTCACCACTCCCGACGACTGGACTCCGGGAGTTCCGGCAGCCGATGTCGTGGTGACCGGGAACAACGGTGGATCCGCAGCCCGTTCCCGGCATCGCGGACTGCCCTTCCAGGTGTTCGGGAGGGGATTCTCGTGCTGCTCCCACTGCACGAGCCCACGAACCGGCCACCACCACATCGGACGTGCTGAACCGTCAGCTGACGAAACCGGAGAGGCGCTGCTGGATCGTCTCCTCCGCTTCCCTCATGATGCGGGAAACGAGTTCCTCGACGGTCGGGATGTCGTGGATGATTCCCTGCGCCAACCCGACGCTCCAGATGCCCAAGTCCGGATCGCCTTCCTCGAACACCTTCCGCCCACGGGAACCGGCCACCAGTTCGCGCACGTCGGCGAACTCACCACCCTCGGCGAGGATCTGCACCACTTTCCGGCTCACCGGGTTGCTGGCGACCCGAGCGGTGTTCCGCAACGGCCGGAAGATCAGCTCGGTGTCCAGTTCGGAAGCCGCGACGATCTGTTCCTTGATGCGCTGGTGCACCGGCGCTTCAGCGGTGCACAAGAACCGGGTGCCCATGTTGATGCCGCTCGCTCCCAAAGCGAGAGCGGCCACCAGGCCTCGACCATCAGCGAAACCACCCGAGGCCACCACTGGAACCTCGACCTTGTCCACAGCGGCCGGAATCAACACCAAGCCCGGGATGTCGTCCTCGCCGGGATGTCCAGCGCATTCGAAACCGTCGATGCTGATCGCGTCGACTCCGAGTTCCTGCGCCTTCACCGCGTGCCGGACGCTGGTGCACTTGTGGATGACCTTGATGCCGGCTTCCTTGAAGTGCGGTATGTGCTCCTTCGGGTTCGATCCGGCCGTCTCCACTATTTTCCCTCCGGACTCGATGATCGCCTGCCTGTACTCGGCATAGGGCGGTGGGGTGATCGTGGGCAGGATCGTCAGGTTCACCCCGAACGGCTTGTCGGTCATGTCCTTGCAGCGCTGGATCTCCTTGGCCAACTCCTCCGGAGTGGGCTGGGTGAGCGCGGTCAGAAAGCCGAGGGCGCCAGCGTTCGCCACTGCGGAAACCAGCTCGGCGCGGCCGACCCACTGCATACCACCTTGCACGATCGGGTAATCCACGCCGAACAGGTCGCAGAACTGCGTTCTGAACATGCCCCTCCTTCCGTAGCTGCGAGCAGCCGGCTACCACCTCCGCCGACCACCTGGAGGTTACTCGGCTGCGATCGCGGGACGACCGCTGGCCAGCCACTTGCGCATCTTCCGCAGGTAGTAGGTCTTCGGCAGCTCCCGCAACACCATGGGGAGGCGGGGGTAGACGAGCGCGACCCCGTCCATCAGCAGGTCGTACCGTCGCTGTTTGCGTTCGTCCCACGACAGTCCGTATTCGCAGCGCAAAGACGGCGGAAGCATTCCCGTGGTGATGAATCGGACGAACGGCAAGGCCGCTCGCAACCAGGGAGGAGCGGACTTGTTGTGCAGCAGGTCGTGCGCCACCGCTCGGGCGTGGTCGGTGACTTCAGCGGTGGCCACCATTTCGTCCCAGTACTTGCGGAAAGCCTTCCGGTCGGCCGGCCACAACGAAGGTGGCACTTGCAAAGCGGTGCCCAGCAGTGCGTATTCCTGGTATATCCGTTCTGCTGTTTCGTCGTCCAGCGGCCCGAAGATCCGCTCGTACAGCAGGGTGGCCGTGTCGTAGAGCGTCGCCGCGACCCACAGCTGCAGCTCGGGGTCGAGCGCGTTGTACCCGGGACCTCGCACTTTCGCGTGCGCCTGGGTGACCAGTTTGGTGATCACCTCCACTTCGCGTTCCGTCCCGTACGTGACGCAGAAGATGTAGGTGAGCGTGGTGCGCAGCCTGTCCAGCGGGCGGTACGCGAAGTCGCTGTGCCGGCTCACTCCCTCCCCAACCCCCGGATTCGCTATTTGCAGCAGAATCGCGCGGGCCCCGCCGGCGAGAACCGCCCCTTCACGAACGATCCGGTGCATTTCCACGGCGCAGTCGCGAGGTCTTTCGGACATGGAAGCAGTGTAAATACGGATTAACTTAGCGGGAAGGTCTGATCGGGCGAGCAGGGGATCTTCAAACGATCAAGCAGCCGAAAAGCCTGTTCGCCAAGTGCCAACTGGGCGAAGCGGAATTCACCGGATGGCTTGCGCTAGGCGTTGCGCAACACCTGAACCGCCAGAAAAGCGGCCTGGGTCCGATTTCCCAGCCGGCCACCCTCCATCGCCAGGTCGTTGAGGAGATTGATGGCGCCGTGCACCAGCAGCTGCACGTAGCCGCGCGAGCATCCCGGGCGCACGTCGGCGACCAGCCGGCTCCACCCTCGGACGTAGTCGCGCTGCGCGCGGCGCAGCGCGTGCCGGTCCGGAGCGGGCAGGTTGCCGTTCTCCGACAGGTACACGGTTGCCAGGTCGCTGTTGTCGAAGGCGAAGCTCGCATACGCGTCCACCACGTGCTCAAGCGCGGTTTCGGCATCGGTCACGCCGGCCAGCGCTTGGTTGGTGATGTCGGTGAGCCGTTCCGCAGCCCGGTAGTAGATCGCCGCGAGCAGATCGGCCTTGGACGTGAAGTGCCGGTAGACCGCGGAGGCGTTGATCCCCGCTGCTGCGCCGACTTCTTCCATGCTCACGGCGTGGAAACCGCGTTTCCGGAACAGCGGAAGGGCCGCTGCGATGAGCTCTTCCCGCCTGCTCAGCTGGGAGTACACCGGCACCTGCGGCTGTTCTCGTGATCGCTGCTGCTCATCGGGAGGCGAGGCGGCCAACACGACGTCTGCCAGTGAGCGCAATCCGCGTTCGGCCGCCCGATCGGCCAGCGTCGTCCGGTGCGTGGACCAGCTGGCCACTCCGCTGAGCGCGGCGAACGCCAGCAGTCGCGTGCTCTGCCGCGACAAGTCCGGCCGAACCCGACCCAGCAGATCAGCCACCGTCGACAGCAGAGCACGGATCGATTTGCCGAGCACGGCGCGGTCGCCGACCGGCAAGTTCCGCCATTCCCACTGGTAGAGCCGCACGCTTTTGCGCCGCTGGACGACGAGACGTATCACCGAGCGGAGCACCTCGTCCAATTCTTCCGCTGGACCGCCTTGGGATGCCGTCGCTCGCTCGGCGCACTCCACCAGCGCATCGGCGAATCGCCGAACGGCGTAGGCCAGCACCGCTTGCTTGCTCGGAAAATGGCGGTAGATCGCCGGTCCGGTGATTCCCACGGCAGCAGCTATTTCCCCCAGCCCAACGCGGTGGTATCCGCGTTCGCAGAACAATTCAGCTGCTACGGCAGCGATCTGCTCCTGCCGTTCGCTCGAACGCCGTCGGGCCGGTCGAGCTTCCGAGGTCGGCATGACAGCCCCTCCTCTCCAAACCGGCTGGCTACTCTACTCGCCCTTTTCTCGCGAAGTTCGCCACCGGAACACCTTGACAGAACGGAACAGCCGGCTCCATTGTTAATCGAGATTCGCACGGTTCACCCAGCGACAGTTCCCACTTCACCGCAGTCCGTCGTTGCAGATCCTCCGCCAACGCTTCGCCGTGGAGGCCCACAGTGGACACCACGAGAACAGAACCGCGACTTCCAGGAGCGGATTCCGCAACTTGGCGCCACTTCGCTCTGCTACCGGGTTTCTTCGTCGCCGGAACAGGTCTTCTGCTGCAAGTCGCTCATCCCGTGGTCGGAGCGGGCGTATTGCACCATTCGAATTTCAAGCAGCACCCGTGGAAAAGGGCGCTGCGCCCCCACATCTCCACCATGCGGTTCGTCTACGGAATGCAGGGCGGACCGCACGCCGAAGGAGCTCGCCTGCGGGAAGTGCACCGGAGCATCAAGGGCGTCGACGGAGCCGGCCGCCGCTACCACGCGCTCCACCCCGATGCGTACGCCTGGGTCCACCTGACCTTGGCCCAATACGTGGCGGACACCGCCAGGTGGTTCTACCGTCCGCTGAGCGAAGCCGAGGCCGAGCAGATGTGGCAGGAGTTCCGGGAGATCGGCAAAGCACTGCGGCTCAAGGACCACCAGATGCCCGCCACCTGGTCCGACGCGCAGCGGTGGTTCTGGGAGGTGGTCGAGCGGGAGCTGGAAGCGAACCAGTCGACCGCCGATGTCCTCGAAAGCCTTTCGCGCCCTCCGAAGCCGGCGCGGTGGATTCCCAGTCCACTGTGGCAATTGCTGATGCGGCCGCTCGCCCGTCTCGTCCTGATGACCACCGCGGCAACACTGCCCGCCCCACTGCGCGAGCGGTTGGGGCTTCGCTGGAGCAGCACCGACCAGCGTCGTTTCGAACGGTTCGCCGCACTGGTGCGCGCGGCGATGCGCGTCCTGCCCGAGCCGCTGCGATACGCCCCGCTGGCGTACGTCGCCATGCTCCGCGACCGTCGCAGCAAAGCCCCTCGTACCCCCTCATCAGTCGCGCAGAACTCGTGGAAGCGCTACCGGACACCGGGAAGGAGCAGGTCATGGCGCGTGCGCTGACCAGTGAGCAGCAGGATTTGGTGGATGCGGTCACCCAGTTCTGCCGGCGCGAAGTCGGTACCGGTACTCCTGGCGTCCACCACGACCAGGAGCTCTACCGCAAGATGGCCGATCTGGGCTGGCTTGGGATCTCCCTGCCGGAGAAGTACGGCGGCAGCGGTCTGGGCATGACCGAGTTGCGCCTGTTCCTGGAGACCACCGCCTATTGGAAGGCTCCCATCAGCGGATTCGCCACCACGATCATCTCCGCAGCCGCCTACGAACGCTTCGGCACCGAAGAGCAGAAGCAGGCGGTGCTGACCGGCGTGGTCCAGGGCAGGGTGGAGTCGATCTCCATGTCCGAGCCCGGGGCCGGGTCCGATGTCGGTGCGCTGAGCTGCCGGGCGGAGCGCAGACCGGGCGGGTACTTGATCAACGGGCAGAAGACCTGGTGCTCCAATGCGCACATCGCCGACCACATCCTGCTCATCGCCCGGACTTCGACCGATGGTGGGAAGCACGACGGACTCACCCAGTTCATGGTGCCGACCAACATCGACGGCCTGGAGATCCGCGGCATCGACACGATGGGCGGGAAGGAAGTGAACGACCTCTTCTTCACCGACTGCTTCGTCCCGGACAGCGCCGTGGTGGGTGAGGTCGGCCATGGGTGGAAGCAGCTCATGGCCGGGTTGAACCTGGAGCGGATGATTCTCGCGGCCAACATGCTCGGCACCGCCCAACGGGCTTTCGACGACACCGTCACCTACGTCAAGCAGCGCGAGCAGTTCGGTCGCCCGATCGGTTCTTTCCAGGCCCTCCGGCACCGGATCGCCGACATGGCGACCGAGCTGGAGTGCGCCCGCCTGCTGGTGGCGGACGTCGCACGGACCATTGACGAGAACCCGGACAAGATGTTCCCCCGGGAAGCCTCCATGGCGAAGTTGAAGTGCACCGAACTGGCGAAGCACGTCGCCTTGGAAGGCATGCAGATGATGGGCGGCTACGGTTATGCCACTGAATACGGCATGGAAGCGGTCCTGCGCTCCACCGTGGTCTCCACGGTCTACGGTGGGACGAGCGAAATACAGCGCGACATCATCGGCAAGAGCTACGGACTGTAGTTCCCGCTGACGTCGGGGAGCAGGTCCGGCCCGGGCAGCCTTCGACTGCGTCGAACTGCCGACCTGCTCGGCATTCCCCCTGGTGGGTGGCGTTGCCAGCCCCACCGGACGTCGTGCGCCACCGATCGGACCACTGCGGGTCGAGCGCCCTCACCGGAGCCACTGCCGCTGGACGGTCAGCTCGCCAGTCGGGAATTGCTCCAGGCGGACAACCGCACGCCCGGGCCCCCGGCCTTCAGGTGCAATCGGTCCGAGACGCCCCTGGCGCGCCGATCAGCAGGTGGCTCGCTGCGGCGGTGCGCTCCAGCACCGACCACATCGAATAAAAGTAGACAAAAAGCATACATTTTATCATGAATCGATGATCACCTTTAGGGAAAAGAGTCAAAATTACCCTTTTTGCTTAAGCATCTCCCAAAGAATGAGCAATCCTTGTTGTTTCAATGCGTGCTACTTACGCTCCGAGACGTGATCTCTGCGATGGTGCGCTGTCGTGCCGAATGCATCCAGGCCCCCAGCGCGGCCTGCCACCAGGCACTCCTCCTCCACCTGCGCACCAACCACCGCTGAGGACCTTCTTTCCCACGCCCCGGATACCGCCTTCCAAGGAGCAGAATTGAGCGCTGACGCCACTGGCTGGTCCTTCGACACCCTGCAAGTGCACGCCGGAGCGACCCCCGACCCGACCACTGGTGCCCGCGCGGTGCCGATCTACCAGACCACCTCCTACGTCTTCCGCGACACCCAGCACGCGGAGAACCTGTTCAACCTCAGCGAAACGGGCAACATCTACACCCGGATCAACAACCCGACGCAGGACGTCCTGGAGCAGCGGGTGGCGGCTCTGGAAGGCGGGGTCGCCGCGGTCGCGCTGTCCTCAGGGCAGGCCGCCCAGACGCTGACCGTCCTCACCCTCGCGGGGTCCGGCGACCACATCGTCACCAGCTCGTCGTTGTACGGCGGGACCTACAACCTGTTCCGGCACACGCTGCCCAAGCTCGGCATCGAGGTGACCTTCGTCGAAAACCCCGGTGACCTGGAGGAGTGGAAGGCAGCAGTTCGACCGAACACCAAGCTCTTCTACGGCGAGTCCCTGGGCAACCCGCGTTCCGACGTGCTCGACGTCCGCGCCGTCGCCGACGTGGCGCACGCGGCGGGTGTGCCCCTCGCGGTGGACAACACGGTCACCACGCCCTACCTCCTGCGGCCCATCGAACACGGCGCCGACATCGTCCTCCACTCGGCCACCAAGTACCTCGGTGGTCACGGCACGACGATCGGCGGCATCGTGGTCGACGGCGGCACCTTCGACTTCGGCGCGCACGGTGACCGCTTCCCCGGTTTCGTCGAGCCGGACCCGAGCTACCACGGCCTGCGCTACTGGGAAGCCCTCGGCCCGGGCGCGTTCGCGGTGAAGCTGCGGGTTCAGGGGCTCCGGGACATGGGTCCCGCCATCTCCCCGTTCAACGCGTTCCTGCTGCTGCAAGGCCTGGAGACCCTCTCGCTGCGCATGCAGAAGCACACCCAGAACGCCCAGGCGCTCGCCGAATGGCTCAGCGAGCGGGACGAGGTGGAAGCGGTGCACTACGCCGGCCTGCCCAGCAGCCCGTGGAACTCGCTGGCGCAGAAGTACCTCCCCCGCGGTGCCGGCGCGGTCGTGTCCTTCGAACTGCGCGGCGGAGTCGAGGCGGGTCGGGCCTTCGTCGAAGGTGTCGAGCTGTTCAGCCACCTGGTGAACATCGGTGACGTGCGCAGCCTGATCGCCCACCCGGCGAGCACCACCCACAGCCAGCTCACCCCGGAAGAGCAGCTGCTCACCGGCGTGACCCCGGGCCTGGTCCGGCTCGCCGTCGGGATCGAGGACGTGGAGGACCTCAAGGCGGATCTCAACGCCGGCTTCCGAGCGGCCAAGGCAGCTCAGGAAAAGTGAGACAGCAGCACTCCCCGGCATCCCTTCCCGGCTGCGGCGGCTGGCGGGAAGGGATGCCCGCGGGGCGCCGCAAATGGCTGCACCTCCGCCAGCCGCTGGCCTTGGAATCCGGTGAAACCCTCCCCGAGGTTCGCCTGGCGTACGAGACCTGGGGCGAGCTCAACAGCGACGGCAGCAACGCCGTTCTGGTGCTGCACGCCTTGACCGGGGACAGCCACGTGGCCGGACCGGCGCAAGAGGGGCATCCCAGCCCCGGTTGGTGGGACGGCTTGGTCGGCCCGGGACGGGCGCTGGACACGAACCACTGGTTCGTGGTCGCACCGAACGCCATCGGCGGCTGCCAGGGCAGCACCGGACCGCTCGACCGCGCCCCGGACGGCAAGCCCTGGGGTGGTCGCTTCCCCATGGTGACCGTCCGGGACACCGTTCGCGCCGAGCAGGAGCTCGCCGACGCGCTCGGCATCCGGCAATGGGCAGCAGTGCTCGGTGGCTCCTTCGGAGGCATGCGAGCCATGGAGTGGGCCATCATCTACCCCGAGCGGGTCAAGAACCTGCTGCTGCTGAGCTGTTCCGCTGTTTCCTCGGCAGAACAGCTCGCCTGGTCCGCCACCCAAGTACAGGCCATCGTCAACGACGCGGCCTGGCTGGACGGGCGCTACCTCGAACACCCGGAGAGCACCGGCCCCGCTGCTGGCCTGGGGCTGGCCCGGCGAATAGCGCACATCACCTACCGCAGTCCGCAGGAGCTGCAAGACCGCTTCGCCGCCGACCACCAAACAGCTGAGCACCCGTGGTACGGCGGCCGGTACGCCGTGGAATCCTACTTGGATCACCAGGCGGCGAAGCTGGTGGAACGCTTCGACCCGGCCAGCTACGTGACCTTGGTCCGGGCGATGTCCTCCCACGACGTGGGCCGCGGCCGAGGTGGGCTGGCTGCCGCGCTGGGGCGCATCCAAGCGCGGACGATCGTCGCCGGGGTAGACACCGACCGCTTGTTCCCGCTCGCGGAGCAGCAGCAGCTCGCCGAACTGATCCCGGGGGCGGCTCCCGCGCGGGTCATCCACTCCGCCAACGGGCACGACGGTTTCCTCACCGAGATCGAACAGGTCGGCAAGCTCTGCCAGGACCTGCTGCCCGCGATCGGAAGCAGCGGGGCGGCGATACCAGCCTGACGGAAGATTCGATTCCGCCGTTCCGGGTACCTGATGACCGTGGGCCAAGCGAAGTCACGGCGGAAATCCGATCGGTTGCGCACCTACCGGGCCAAGCGGGACTTCTCCCGCACCGAAGAGCCGGCCGGCACCTCCGGGCGGACGAGCGGCCGGCTCTTCGTCGTGCAACGCCACCGGGCTCGCCGCCAGCACTACGACCTGCGCCTGGAGATCGACGGTGTGCTGGTGAGCTGGGCAGTGCCCAAAGGGCCGACGCTGGACCCGAAGAGCCGGCGGATGGCGATCCAGGTGGAAGACCACCCCATCGAGTACGGCGATTTCGAGGGGATCATCCCGCGCGGGGAGTACGGCGGCGGCGATGTCATCGTGTGGGACCGGGGAACCTGGGAAGCGGTGGACACCGACGACCCGATGGGGGCAGTGGAGTCGGGCAACCTGCACTTCGACCTGCACGGCCAGAAGTTGACCGGTCGTTTCGTGCTGGTGCGGCGCGGCCAGGACGACTCCGGCAAGAGCAATTGGCTGCTGCTGCACAAGGACGACGAGCACGCCCGCCCCGGCTGGAACCCGGAGGAGCACCCCCGCTCGGTGAAGAGCGACCGCACCAACGAGGAAGTCGCCGCCGAACCGGAAGCGGTGTGGCACGGCGACCGGCCAGCGGACCAAGCCGAAGTGCCGCTCCCCCGCGCGGAGAGCTCCGGGCGAGGCCGCAAGCCCGCCGCGAAGAAGTCGAAGAAGGCCACAACCGCATCGGCCCGGCAGAGCTGGCCGGAACCGACCGAGGAAGAACTCGCCGCCCTCGACCAGATGTCCGCCAAGGGAACCTGGCAGTTGGCCGGGCAACAACTCCGGGTGACCAACCTGGACAAGGTGCTGTTCCCCGGGGGCGGTGACGCCCCCGGCATCACCAAGCGGGAGCTGATCCGCTACTACACCCGGGTGGCCCCGGTGATGCTCCCTTATCTCAGCGAGCGCCCGTTGAACATGCACCGCTTCCCCAACGGGGTCGAGCAGAAGGGGTTCTGGCACAAGGAGATCCCCTCCTACGCGCCGGACTGGTTGCGCCGCTGGCACCACTCCGAGGCAGACCCCGGGGAGAGCCAGTGGTACCTGGTGCCGGACAGCGTGCCCGCTCTGGCCTGGCTGGCCAACTACGGCGCCGTCGAACTGCACCCGTGGATCTCCCGCGTCCCCGACGTGCACAACCCGACGTGGGCGCTCTTCGACATCGACCCGGGCAGCAAGACCTCGTTCGACGACGTGCTGACCCTGGCCCGACTGCACCGGACCGCGCTGGAGCACCTCGGGGTGATCGCGCGCCCCAAGGTGACCGGGAAGGGCGGGATCCAGATCTGGGTGCCCATCGAACCCAAGTACACGTTCGAACAGACCCGGTCATGGGTGCAGGAGGTCTCCCGCGCCATCGGCGATGCGGTTCCGGATCTGGTCAGCTGGGCCTGGGAGAAGAAGCAGCGGCGCGGGCTCGCCAGACTGGACTACACGCAGAACGTCATCAACAAGACGCTCGTCGCTCCTTACAGCGTTCGGCCGCAACCGGGAGCGCCGGTGTCCGTGCCGATCGAGTGGGACGAGCTGGAAGATCCGCAGCTCGCCCCCGACCGCTGGACGATCCGGGACGTCTTCGCCCGGCTGGAAAGCGCCGGTGACCCGTTCGCCGCGCTCTTGGGGGTGGAGCAGGAACTGCCCGAGCCGCACTGACCCTCCCGCCGGGGCGCCGTCTGCATGCCATCCGCCCTCGACGAGGCCAAAATGAGCGAGTCAGGACAGGTTTGGAAACCTTGGTCGGGGCCAGTGGCACAGCAGGAATCGTCTTCGAAGCAGCCTCAGCCGCGGGAACAAACCGCACAACAGCGTCTACGTCATCAACAGCAGCGGTCAGGTCCACGCCCAGGACCCGACGCAGGCCTGCAAGGGGCCGGACGCCCACTACACGATCGGCATG
>NZ_AYJW01000032.1 GCF_000497205.1 Saccharopolyspora rectivirgula DSM 43747 | reverse complement strand
CCCTTGTCCAGCCACTCCTGGTACGGGTGCTCGGCAGCCAGCTGTCCCTTGATCTCGTCGTCTTCGATGACGCGTCCGGCTTCGGTGTCGACCAGGAACATCCGGCCCGGCTGCAACCGTCCTTTGCGGATGACCCTGCTCTGGTCCATTTCGAGCACGCCGACTTCACTGGCCAGCACGACGAGCCCGTCTTCGGTGATCCAGTAGCGTCCCGGACGCAGACCGTTGCGGTCGAGCACGGCGCCGATCTGGGTGCCATCGGTGAACGCCACCAGCGCCGGGCCGTCCCACGGCTCCATCAGGTAGCTGTGGAACTCGTAGAAAGCCCGCCGTTCGGGGCTCATCTCCGCGTGGTTCTCCCACGCTTCGGGGATCATCATCAGCACGGCGTGCGGCAGCGAACGCCCACCGAGGTGCAGCAGCTCCAGCACCTCGTCGAAGGTGGCGGAGTCGCTGGCGTCCGGCGTGGCGATCGGGTAGAGCCGCTCCAGGTCGCCGGGGATCAGCCCGGTGGCGAGCATGCTCTCCCGGGCCCGCATCCAGTTGCGGTTCCCCTTGAGGGTGTTGATCTCCCCGTTGTGCGCGATGAACCGGTACGGGTGCGCCAGCGGCCAGGCCGGGAAGGTGTTGGTGGAGAAGCGCGAGTGCACCAACCCGATGGCGCTGGTGAAGCGCTCGTCCTTCAGATCCGGGTAGAACAAGGGCAGCTGCTCTTCGGTGAGCATTCCCTTGTAGACGATCGTGCGAGCCGAAAGGCTCGGGAAGTACACGTCGGCTTCGTGCTCGGCCCGCTTGCGCACGCAGAAGGCCTGCCGCTCGAAGGCGAGCACGTCTGCGCCGGATGCGTCGTCGTCCCCGCGTCCGATGAACAGCTGCTTGAAGGCCGGCATCGTCTTCCGGGCGGAAGTACCGGAATGGTCCGGGATCACCGGCAGTTCTCGCCAACCGAGCAGCCGCAAACCTTCTTCCGCGACGATGCGCTCGATGACGCGCACCGCTTCTGCCGCTGCGTCTTCGTCAGCCGGCAGGAACGCAGTGCCCACCGCGTATTCGCCCCGCGCGGGCAGTTCGAAGGGGACCACGGAGCGGAAGAACTCGTCGGGCACCTGGGTCAGCAGACCGACTCCGTCCCCCGTTTCCGGGTCCGCCCCTTTCGCGCCGCGGTGCTCCAAGTTCCGCAGCGCGGTCAGAGCTTTTTCCACGAGGTCGTGGGTGCGCCGACCTTTCAGGTCAGCCACGAAAGCAACGCCGCATGCGTCGTGCTCATAGGTGGGGTCGTACAACCCCTGGGCAGAGGCGCCACGCTGCGCCCGGTTTGTCGATCCATGAGATCGGGGCATCGGACCTCCCGTCGTCAGGCCGGGGGCCCGCCTTGGTGCAACTGCTACTCCCGGGGGCCCCCGCAAAAACCTTTTGGAGGGCACTGACAAAAGGATGCGCCGTTGCACTCTTGGTCAGTTTCGGGCACTTTACATTCCCAGAGGCCGTGAGGCTACCGCCAAGTAACCCCTTTGTTGAGCGGAAGTTGCCGCTCGCCATGAACTGGGACGTTTGTGCCATTCCTCGTTCTACCTCGAGGAATCTGGCGAACAACAGTAACTCAACTCTAACCTCGCGGACGAATGCCAGTGGTATTGTTCACGCTCGTATTGCGCACCGAGAATTCGCGGATCAACCAGAGCAAATTCGATTCAGCCCGGATCTGATGTGATGCGCATCACTGCATTGGCCTGATCTTCACCGAGAAGACGAAATGCCGGCCGCCCGCGCCCAACAGCTCCCGCTGCGGCACAAGCGACCGGCCTCGCGAAGGGCATCTCCGGCTTTGCCGGGAATATCAGTTCTGCACCACTTCTCCGGCGAGCTCCCCGCCCCGCTTCGAATTGACCAAGACGTACCGCAGCAGCAGGGCGGTGAAAGCGAGCCCCAACAGCAGGTAAGCATTGCCGAAGAGGTGCTGCCAAGCAGTCCACGGAGGACCGCTGGGGAAGCTCCGGAACGGGGCCATCACCACGGCCACCGTCGTCACCACCGCTGCCAGCAACCAGCCGGGGCTGCGCAACCGCACCGCGTACCCGAGCATGACCAGCAGCCCGGGAACGCACCACACCCAGTGATCCGACCACGAGGTCGGCGAGACCAACAAGGCGAGGAGCCCGTTGGACACCACGGCCAGCGCCGGCTCAACCCGCCGCAGGCAAACAACGACCGCGGCCACGCACAGCGCCCCCAGCAGCAGCCACAGCGAATTGGTCGCCGCATCGGACATTTGGAAGCGGGCGAGCGCGCCCATGATCGCCTGGTTGGTGTGGTAGGCGGAGCCGCTCACCCCGTGGGCCGGTCCACTGCCGAACCAGTAGTCGACCGAAGCGGCGAAGTCGAGCACGAATCCCAGAGCCGTTCCACCAATGGCGGTCAGCACGGCGATCGCGGCTGCCCGGTAGTCGCGCCTGGCGAGGAAGAACAGCAGGAACGCGGCCGGGGTCAACTTGATCGCCGCTGCCACCCCGACCAGCATCCCCCGTGGCCAGCGCGGATGCGGCACCAGGCAGTCCAGCGCGACGAGCCCCATCAAGGCGATGTTGACCTGGCCCAGCCCGAAATTCGAATACACCGGCTCCAGGAACAAGGTGAACGGGAGCAAGGACAACGCCACCGCCGCCGCGCCCCGCTTCCCTACCACCGGCCACAAGTGCCGGGTCACCAGGTACAGGCAAGCACCGAGCGCGGCGAGATCCACCAAGTAGAGCAGCAACAATCCGGCCGCGAACGGCAGGAGGGCGAACACCGACAGCGGCAGCAGGGCGAACGGCGGGTACACCCAGGGCAACACGAGCCCTTGGCCCACCGTTGGAGCGCTGCTCGTGAGATCTCCGCCGGACAGCCAGGTGTGCACCGCCCACCGGTAAACCTGGTAGTCGACCGAGATCCGGTGGTTCAGGCCCGCTTTGCCCGTCCACATCATCCAAGCCATGGAGAGCACGACCGCGGGCAGCGCGGCCGCGATGATGCGACGGTAGTGGCGGACAACACAACCGCGAACACGGTCCGGCAGACTCCCCAGGTTCAAGACAGCATGGCCGGACTTGAACTCAACTGTCGCCAACTGGGTCCTCTCGATCGTGCGCTTGCTGGCTTGCGCGTTCACCGCAGCGCCGGACGCGCGCCCCACGCAGCGCGAACCCCCGTTTGATCTAGCTGGTACCAACCTTATCCGGACGCGGTGAACGCGACGTGCGCACCGGGCACCTGGGGAACCGGAGATCGGAGTCACAACACCGGTTGGGCGCCGAACGCGGGCAACACGCCCGGTGTTCTCGCCACTGCGCACCGGAATTGCCCGAACGAGACGGAATCCCCGTGTGACAGATCGGTTGCCGGAAGTTTTCCCGACATTTCCGCCGTTCTCCTCGGAGCGGAACAGCGGAAGGCGCTGCGCGGACCACGTCCGTCCGGCTCGCCGGCACAACCGTTACGCTGACCTGGTGCTTTCCGGATCTCCGGGTCTGTTGCGGCAGATCGCTCCAGCAGCAGTTCGCTGCACCGAGGTCTTCGCCGACCCACCGGACGCAGCGCTGTTCCCCGAAGAGGAGGCCTACGTCGCAAGAGCGGTGGAGAAGCGCCGGAGGGAATTCACCACCGGGCGCTGGTGCGCACGCGCTGCTCTGCAACAGCTGGGCATCGCACCGGCTCCGCTGCTGCGGGACGAGCGCGGTGCGGTTCGTTGGCCGGCCGGGGTGCGCGGCAGCATCACGCACTGCCCCGGCTACCGGGCTGCCGCCGTGGCATGGGCGAGCCAGGTCAGCGCGCTCGGCATCGACGCCGAGCCGCACGAACCGCTTCCCGAAGGAGTTCTCGACGTCGTGGCGTTGCCCGACGAGCAGCGCGGGTTGGCCGCTCTGGGCACCGCGCTGCACTGGCCGCGTGTCCTGTTCAGCTGCAAAGAAGCCGTCTACAAGGCGTGGTATCCGCTCACCCGGGAATGGCTGGACTTCTCCGAGGCCAGTATCGAGTTGGATCCGGCGGGGAGCTTCACCGCTCGGGTGCACAAGGCGAACGCCCGCGCAACCGGGTTCACCGGCCGCTGGCTGGTGTCCAGCGGGTTGGTGGTCACCGCGGTGTGGCAGGCGCGCTGATCCGTTCCGCAGCGGAGCGGGGCGCGGCACCCGAAGCCGGCCCCGCGGGGGTGGTCGCTGGGGAGCGGACCGGCCCGGTTCGTGACCAGCAGCGCCAGTTCTCCGTCATCGACCGGGGTTGTTCTCCTCGGGCAGGCCCAGCTCGGGCAGCGCAGCGGCGATCTGCTCCCGGTCCGGCTCCAGCCACGGGGGCAGTTTGAGCGCGCGACCGAGTTCCAGCAGCGGCTCGTCGTAGGTGAAGCCGGGCCCGTCGGTGGCGATCTCCAGCAGTGTCCCGCCGGGTTCCCGGAAGTAGATGGAGCGGAAGTACTGCCGGTCCCGAACTTCGGTGACGTCGACGCCCGCTTCGACGAGTTCGCCGCGCCACTGCAGTTGGGCTTGCTCGTCCGGGGCTCGCCAGGCCACGTGGTGCACGGTCCCGGAGGCGACCAACCCCCGCGGCTCCCCCGGGGTGACCAGCACGTCCACCAGCGCTCCGGGGCCGCCTTCGCCGGCTGCGAACCGGAACCTGTTGCCCTGCTCCGCTTCCAGCCGCAGGCCGAGCCTGGTCAGCATTCCCGCGGTGGCTTCTTCACCGGTGACCGAGAGCGTGACCGAGTGCAGGCCGCGGATGGCGTGCTCGCCGGGGACCAGCTCGTTGTCCCACGGGTTCCGGGGATCCGGTTGCGGGTGCGCGACGAGTTCCAGGGCGAGCCCGTCCGGATCTTGCAGGGGCAGGACTTCCTCCCCGTCCCGGGTGCGGATCTCACCGGTCTGCGCGCCGTGATCGGCCAGGTGCTTCTGCCACCAGCCCAACGACCCCTCGGGCACCGAGAAAGCCGTGGTGGTCGCCTGGCCAGTGCCCCGGCGACCTGCGGGGGCTCCCCGCCACGGGAAGAAGGTGAGCAACGTGCCGGGGCTTCCGCTCTCGTCTCCGTAGTAGAGGTGGTAGGTGCCCGGGTCGTCGAAGTTGACGGTCGTCTTCACCAACCGGAGTCCGAGCGCGCGCAGGTAGAAGTCGACGTTGCGCTGCGGGTCCCCACCGATCGCGGTGACGTGGTGCAGTCCGGAAGTCGCGATGCTCATTGCTCCCCCTCCCCGCGGGCTGTGCAGGGGGTGGCCCTGCACAGCCGCCTCGGATTCGACTCAGGCAGCAGCCCGCCCGTTCTTGAGCTGCTGGGCGATGGTGACCACGCGCCGGGCCTGCACGGCCGCGGACTTGCGGGCCACGTCGTCGACCTTGTTCTCCCCTTGGGCATCGGCGTGGCTGGTGCCGTAGGGGTTGCCGTCCACGAACTTGGCGGGGTCGGTGAACCCGGGGGCCACGACGATGCCGCCGAAGTGGTGGAACGAGGTGTACAGCGAGAGCAGGGTGGCCTCCTGGCCACCGTGCTGGGTGGAGCTGGAGGTGAACCCGCTGTAGACCTTGTCGGCCAGCTCCCCGTTGGCCCACTGCCCGCCGAGCGTGTCGAGGAACTGCTTCAGCTGCGAGGAAACGTTGCCGAAACGGGTCGGGGAACCGAACACCACGGCATCGGCCCACACCACGTCGTCCGGAGTGGCCTCGGGGATGGACTTGGTGGCTTCCACATTGGCCCGCCAAGCCGGGTTGGAGTCGATCGCCGATTCGGGAGCCAGCTCGGCAACGCGGCGGAGCCGGACCTCGGCGCCAGCGGCCTCGGCCTCTTGAGCCAGGGTCTTGGCGATCTCCGCGATCGTGCCGGTGGCCGAGTAGTAGATGACGCTGAGCTTGACGGGGTCGCTCATGGTCAGAACTTCCTCCAGGGAACGAGGCTTCAAGGAACAATCCTCTTACTAGAAAGAGGTTAGCTCGAATACCACTTTTCGGCAAGATGCTTTTTAGGAAGTGGCTTCGCTTACACTATAGACTGGTACCAGCGAGGGGAAGGAGCGTTGTGGTGAGCAGCGAAGGGGTAGCCCGCACCACGGCCGAGTTGGCCGACGACCCGTACATCAACGACGACGAGATCGTCACTTGGTGGGGGTTGGTCATCGAGGGCTACCACACCACTCAGAACCGGTTGATGGGGGAAATAGCCGAACGCTTCGACCTGGCCCCGGCGTCGTTCGACATCCTGCTCCGCCTGGTCCGCACCCCGGGGTATCGCATGCCGATGACCAAGCTCGCCCGGGAAGCGGCGCTCAGCAGCGGGGGGTTCACCAAAGTCGCCGACCGGCTGGCCAAGGCCGACCTCATCCGGCGGGAACCGTGCGAATCCGACCGGCGAGTGACCTACGCGGTCCTGACCGAGCACGGCCTCGACGTCGCCAAGCGCTCCAAGAAGGCCTGCGCGGAAATCCTGCGGGAAAGCGTGCTCAAACCCCTGGGCCAGGAGTCCTCCGCGGCGCTCGCCGAGGCGATGCGCACCCTCCGCGCCGCCAACGGCGGGGAATGATCCGCCCGTCGAACCGGTCGTCGCGGTGAACGCGGAAGAGCGCGCCCGCACCAGGTGCGTGGGCGCGCTCTTCCGCCGACCAGCACTTCGGTTGCTCACGAGAAGCTGCCGTGCCGGCCGAATCCCGCTGCGAACCGAGCAGCACCCGCAGCCGCATCGGTCCGCAACGATTCCAACCCGACGCGCGTTTCGAACTCCAACGCCTGCTCCTCCGGAAGCCCCTCTTGCTGGTAGACCGACCTCCTGTCGTTGCGCAGGCAGGTCTGCGGGAATGCCGTGAGCTGGCGAGCCAGGGCTTCCGCTTCCTCCCGTGCTGTTCCCGGAGCGACAACCCGATTGGCCAAGCCGAACGACAAGGCTTCGGACGCATCGACCGGCCGCCCGGTGAGGATCATGTCCATCGCGCGGCTCGTGCCGATCAGCCGGGGCAAGCGCACTGTTCCACCGTCCACCAGCGGCACGCCCCAACGCCGGCAGAAAACACCGAAGACCGCGTCGGTCGCCGCCACTCGCAAGTCGCACCACAGGGCCAGCTCCAAGCCACCTGCTACCGCGTACCCCTCCACTGCCGCGATCACCGGCTTGCTCAGCTTCAACCGGGTCGGCCCCATGGGGCCGTCGCCAGACGGTTCCACTTCGTTGCCCCGCTCCGTGCCCACCGCCTTCAGGTCGGCGCCGGCGCAGAAGTTGCCCCCTGCTCCCCACAGCACCGCGACATCGGACTCGCGGTCGGCTTCGAACTCCTTGAACGCGTTGGCGAGCTCCCCGGCCATGGGGCCGTCAACCGCGTTGCGCCGTTCCGGGCGGTTGAGAACGACGGTTGTCACGCGGTCGTGCTTTTCCACGCGAATCGACTCGTACTGGTCCGGCATCCTCGTCTCTTCCAGAAGCAGATCGCGAACCGCGATAACCGATCGACCATCGAACGCAGCCAGCTCCGTGATGCACTTCGGCTGCTCGCTCCGCCTCGCAGCGCAACGGCCGGCGCCACCCCAGCAGGCGCCGTGCGAGCGGCCGGCCAGCTTCGTCGTGCGATCACGGTGCTCCGTCGAATGTCGCCTTTTCCCGCGGTGAGCCCCGAAGCTCACGTCGCAAGGTCTTTCCTACCGGAGACCGCGGAACGGAATCCACCGCCACGACCCGTTTTGGAACTTCCAGACCAACGAACCCGCGCAGTTCCTCGGCACCCGGGCCGAGGCACGGACAAAAGCCGTGCCGGCTGCAACACCCGCACCCGCTCGAACCCGACCACCGCGGAGAACGCGAAGCGCGCCCGCACCAGGTGGGCGGGCGCGCTTCACCGACGAGCTCAGCTCAGTGCGTCCACACCGGTCAAACCGCGACCGATGATGAGCTTCTGCACCTGACTGGTGCCCTCGTACAGGGTCAGCACCCGGGCGTCGCGCAAGTACTTCCCGACCGGGTACTCGTCGATGTACCCGTAGCCACCGAAGACCTGCAGAGCGTTGTTGGCCACCCGCACCGCGGTTTCGCTGGCGTAGAACTTGGCCATCGACGAAGCCATGGTCAGCTCCTGGCGCGTCGCTCCGCGCTCGGCCAACTGCGCAGCTCGCCAGGTCAGCAGTCGAGCGGCTTCGACCTCGACGGCGGACTCCGCGAGCAGTTCCTGGACCAACTGCCGGGAGGCGATCGGCGAGCCGAACTGGACCCGCTCCCCCGCGTACTGGGTGGCCGCGCTCAACGCGGCCTGGGCGACTCCGACCGCACCGGCCGCCACCGAGATCCTGCCCTTGGTCAACGCACCGAGAGCGATCCCCAGTCCCTTGCCCACTTCGCCCAGCCGAGCGCTGTCGGGCACCCGGACTCCGTCGAGGACCAGTTCCGCGGTGGCCTGCCCGCGCAAGCCGAGCTTGCCGTGCACGGTGTTGGCGGTGAAGCCAGCGGAGTCGGTCGGCACCAGGAACGCGGTGATGCCGCGCCCGCCGTCGTCGCTGGTGCGGGCGAACACCAGCGCGACATCGGCCCAGGTGCCGTTGGTGATGAACATCTTCTGCCCGGTGATCACCCAGTCGTCGCCGTCCCGCTGCGCGCGGGTGGTCAGCGACGCGGGGTCCGAACCGGCGTCCGGCTCGGTCAGGGCGAAGCAGCCCAAGCCGTCACCGCTGGTGAGCAGCGGCAGCCAGCGTTGCTTCTGCTCCTCCGTGCCGTGGGTGGCGATCGACTTGGCCACCAGCCCGAGGGAAACCGACACGATGCCCCGCACCGAGGAATCACCCCGGCCGAGTTCCTCGATCACCAGCGCGTAGCTGAGCATGTCGGCTTCCACCCCGCCGTACTCCTCGGGGATGGTCAACCCCAGGAATCCGAGCTCGCCGAGCTTGTTGACGATGCCGAGATCGACTTCCTCACGGCGGTCCCACTCCCGCACGTGCGGCACGATCTCGGAGTCCACAAACTTGGCCGCCATGTCGCGAAACGCGACCTGCGTGTCGTTGAGTTCCAAATCCACAGCGGCACCTAGTTCCCGATCACTTGTTCTGGCGTGGTTCCGACTTCGGTCAGCTCGATGCCGAGAGCAGCTCGTTCGGCGAGCCACCTGCTCGGCCGGTAGCGCGGATCACCGGTGGCCGTGAACAGCGCGCGCAGCACTCCCAGCAGCCGATCGGGGCCGAACTGCTGCCCCCACTCCAGCGGTCCCCGCGGGTAGCCCAGGCCGAGCCGCACCGCGGTGTCGATGTCCTGCGGGCTGGCGAGCCGCTGTTCCGCGATGAAGCACGCGGTGTTGACGATCGCGGCCAGGATCCGCGGTGCGATCAGCCCCGGCGCGTCCCGCACGATGCTCACCGGACGTCCGGTGGCCGCCAGCGCCGCCCAGAGCTCCCGGGCGGCCTGCGGCTCGGTCGCGGGGTGCACGCCCACGGTGTACCGGCTGTCCCACCCCAGAACGTCCACCCCGCAGGTGCGCTGGGCCGGGAGTCCGCGGGAAAGGGCCTGATCGGCGGCGGACTCGCCGGCGACGGTGAGCGCCACGACGGCCTGCTCCGAAGGCCGCTCGGTTCGCTCCACCGGGACGCCGGCCCGCTCCAGCCGGTCCAGCAGCTCAGCGCTGTCCGACCAGACCGGGAGACCGGTCGCGGCGGGCGGCTGCGGCTGCGGCGGTTCCTGCTTCCCGTCCTCGGTGTAGGAGTAGAAACCCGCCCCCGATTTGCGTCCGAGCAGCCCGGCCTCCAAGCGGTTGCGGGTGACCGGGGAAGGACGCAGCCGAGGCTCGGCGTAGAAACCGGACCAGATGCTCTCCAGCACCGGGTGCGAAACGTCGAGGCCGGTCAGGTCCAGCAGTTCGAACGGCCCCATCTTCAGCCCGAGCACGTCCCGGCAGATGCGGTCCACCTCGGCCGGCTGGGCGAGCCCCTCCCCGAGGATCTGCAGCGCTTCCGTCACCAACCCGCGGCCGGCGTGGTTGACCAGGAACCCCGGGGTGTCGGTGGCCTGCACCGGCTGGTGCCCGAGCCGGCGCACCAGCTCGGCCAGGGCTTCCGGGATCCAGTCGGCTGTGCGGACGCCGGGGATGACTTCCACCAGCCGCATCAGCGGGACCGGGTTGAAGAAGTGCAGCCCGGCCAACCGGCTCGGGTCGGCGAGGGCGGCTGCGATCGAGGTGACCGGCAGTGAGCTGGTGTTGGTGGCGAACACCGTGCGCTGCGGGCAGACCTTCTCCAGCTCGCTGAACAGCTCCCGCTTGGTCTGCAGGTCCTCCCGAACGGCCTCGATCACCAGGTCGCAGTCCGTCGGGGCGGTGGGGCTGTCCACCGGGTGCAGCCGGGCTCGCGCGCCCTGCGCCTGCTCGGCGGTCAGCTTGCCCTTGCTGACCAGCTTGTCGAGCATCCGCTGCACGTGGTCCACTGCTGCCGACACCGCTTCTGGAGAGACGTCGGCGAGTTCGACGTCCAGGCCCGCGGTGGCGGCCAGCTGGGCGATTCCCCGCCCCATCACGCCGGTACCGACCACCCGGATGGTGCTGACCTGCTGCGCCCACTGCATGGTCGTCCTCCCTAGCTTTCCCGTCCAGGACCATCCCACGTTCGCAGCTAGAGCGTCCAATACAGAATTCAGCACCCACTGATACGGAAAACAACATAATCGACGGCGGCCCAGACCTCCCACGGCTGTGTTAACAACGGAAGCAGCGGACTGGAAGTCCGTGTACCTGCAAAGGAGCGAGATCAAATGCGCGAAGCGGTGATTTGCGAACCGCTGCGGACCCCGATCGGCCGGTTCGGCGGAGCGTTCAAGAACGTACCCGCGGTCGACCTCGCCTCGACCGTGATTCGGGCCTTGCTGGAACGCACCAGCCTGCCGGGATCTGCGATCGACGAAGTCGTCCTCGGCAACTGCTACCCGAACAGCGACGCACCGGCCATCGGCCGGGTCGCAGCGCTGGACGCCGGATTGCCCATCGAGGTCGGCGGCTACCAGGTCGACCGCCGGTGCGGTTCCGGCTTGCAGGCCATTGTGGACGCAGCAATGCAGGTGCAGACCGGGGTCAGCGACGTCGTTCTCGCCGGCGGCGTGGAAAGCATGAGCACTGCCCCGCTGTACACCACCGAAGCGCGGTGGGGAGTTCGCGGCAGCGGCATCCAGCTGCACGACTCGCTGGCCCGGGGCCGAGTGACCGCCGGCGGGAAGAACTACCCCGTTCCCGGAGGAATGCTCGAGACCGCTGAGAACCTTCGCCGCGAGTACCAGATCTCGCGCGACGAGCAGGACGAACTCGCCCTGCAGTCCCAGCAGCGCGCCGCGGCAGCCATCGAAGCCGGGAAGTTCGACGACGAGATCGTCCCGGTCGCGGTACCTTCCCGCAAGGGTGACACCATTGTGGACAAAGATGAGCATCCGCGGCCGGAGACCACTCTGGAAGACCTGGCCAAGCTGAAACCAGTACTGGCCAAATCAGACCCAGAAGCAACGGTGACGGCCGGCAACGCCAGCGGCCAGAACGACGCCGCTGCGATCTGCATCGTGACCACCCCGCAGCGGGCCGACGAACTCGGCCTGCGCCCCCTGGTGCGGCTGGTGTCCTGGGCACGTGCCGGTGTTGCGCCGCAGACCATGGGGATCGGTCCGGTGCCGGCGACCGCCAAGGCACTGCAGCGCGCTGAACTGCAGCTCTCCGACATGGACCTGATCGAGCTCAACGAGGCTTTCGCCGCCCAGGTGCTGGCCTGCACTCGGGAGTGGGAGTTCAAACCAGCCGACTTCGAGCGGTTGAACGTCAACGGGTCCGGAATTTCGCTGGGACATCCGCTCGGCGCTACCGGCGCTCGCATCCTGGCGACCATGGCTCGGGAAATGCACCGCCGCGACGCCCGGTACGGCTTGGAAACGATGTGCATCGGTGGCGGCCAGGGGCTTGCCGCCGTGTTCGAACGCGTCTGAGCGCTTCCGCGGGGGTGCCAGGGCGGAAGCCCCGCCACCCCCGCGGCTCCCGATCACCACTGCAGGAACTTGTCCAGGGTGAGCGGCAGCTCCCGCACCCGGATCCCCGTCGCGTGGTAAGCAGCATTGGAGATCGCTGCTGCCGTGCCGACGATTCCGAGTTCACCGATTCCCTTGGTCCCCATGGGGTTCACGTACGGATCGGATTCCTCGATCCAGTCGACCTCCAACTGCCCGATGTCGGCGTGCGTGGGGATGTGGTACTCGGCCAGGTCGTGGTTGACCACGTGCCCGAATCGGCGGTCTACGACGCTCTGCTCGTGCAGCGCCATCGAGATCCCCATCGTCATCCCGCCGATCAGCTGGGAACGCGCGGTTTTGGCGTTGACCACCTGGCCGACGGCGAAAATGCCCAGCATCCGCGGCACGCGCACTTCACCCGTGTGGGCGTGCACCGCCACCTCGGCGAACTGAGCCCCGAAGCTGCGCATGGCGTACTGCGCTTTGTGCGGGTTCTTCGGGAACTTCCCGGTCACTTCCACCCCCTCCATGGGAATTTCGGCCCCCGGCGGCAATTCCTCCCGCAGTTTGCGCGCAGCGTCCACGATCGCGGACCCCCAGCAGGTGATTCCGCTGGACCCTCCGGCTCCGGAAGCCCACGGCAGGTCCGTGTCACCGATGCTCAACTGCACGTCTTCCAGGTCGACGCCCAAAGCGTCCGCGGCGATCTGGGTCAGCGCCGTCCAGGTGCCGGTACCGATGTCCGCCGCCCCGATCAACACGCGGTAGCGACCGTCCGGCTGGGCTCGGATGATCGCCGACGTGCCCGGTCCGCCGGTGACCGGGTACGTGGAAGCCGCCACTCCAGTGCCCACCCACCAGTCCCCGGAGCGCTGAGCTCGCGGCCGCGGATTCCGTTCCGCCCACCCGAAGCGGCGGGCTCCTTCCCGCAAGCATTCGACCAGGTGCCTGCTGGAGAAGGGCTTCTTGGTGTCCGGATCGCGCTCCGGTTCGTTGCGCACCCGGAATTCCACCGGGTCCAGGCCGCAGGCGATGGCCATCTCGTCCATCGCGACTTCCAAGCCGAACATGCCCGGGCACTCCCCCGGGGCCCGCATCCAGGAGGGCACCGGAACGTCGAGCGGAGCGACCCGGTGCGTGGTCCGGCGGTTGGGTGCGGCGTACATGGTTCGGCTGGGAACGCCCGTCTGCTCGGCGAACTCCTTGATCCGAGAGGTCTGTTCGACGACGTCGAAGGAGATCGCGGTGAGCCGACCGGTCGAATCAGCGCCGAGCCGCACGTGCTGGATGGTTCCGGTCCGATAACCCACCACCGAGAACATCTGCTCCCGAGTCAGGACCATCTTCACCGGTCGAGGCGCCACCAGCCGAGCAGCCATCGCGGTCAGGACCACGTTCGCGTGCGTAGCGCCCTTGGAACCGAACCCGCCACCGACGTGCGGGCTGATCACGTGGATCTGCTCGGTGTCCAGGCCCAGCACCCGGGCGAGGCCGTCCCGGACCCAGTGCACCCCTTGGGTGGAGTCGTAGAGGGTGAGCTCATCGCCCTCCCACCAGGCGATCGTGGCGTGCGGTTCGAGCGGGTTGTTGTGCTCTTGAGGCGTGGTGTAGGTGTGCTCGATCGTGGTGGCCGAGGTGAGCAGCGCCGCTTCGACATCGCCTTCCGCGGTGTCGGTGGCGTGACCTCCGTTGAGGCGGTCCGGCTTGACCAGGTCGTTGCGCGCCGAGTGCAGATCCACGTCGTGTTCCTCGACCTGGTACTCGACGTCCACCAGGTGCGCCGCGTGCTGCGCCGCTTCCGGAGTGCTGGCCACCACTCCGCCGATCAGTTGACCGCGGAAGTGGACCTCCGGGGATTGCAGGACGGCCAGTTCCGCGTCCTCCCCGCTCGCCACCCGAAGCGCGTTGTGGTGGTTGAGGACCACGACGACGCCGGGCTCGTTCAACGCCCTCTCGACGTCCAATCCGGTCACTCGTCCGCGGGCCACGCGGGATTGGATCGGGGCCAGGTACAGCGGTCCTCCGACCGGGTGTTCGGCGGTGTACGCGGCCAGGCCGCGCACTTTCTCCTCTCCTTCGATGCGGTCCACCGAAGCACCGATCAATTTGGTCCGCGTCGTCACGGCAGCGTCACCCCGGTCAATTCGGCCAATGTGCTGACGACGAGATTGCGCAGCAAGGGGATCTTGAACTGGTTTCCGGGCATTGCGCGGGCACCGGCCAGCTCGGCTTCCACCGCTGCGGTGAAAGCATCGACCGTCGCCCGTTCTCCGCGCAGGGCGTCCTCCGCCTGCACGGCCCGCCACGGTTTGTGCGCCACCCCGCCGAAAGCCAGGCGGATGTCATCGATGACGTCATCTCTCATGGTCACGGCAGCGGCTGTCGAGCACAGCGCGAAGGCGAAGGAGGCGCGATCCCGCACCTTGAGGTACCGGGACCTCGCAGCCGGCACCGGGGGCAAGTCGACGGAGAGGATCAAATCTCCTCGTTCCAGAACCGTGTTCTTCTGGGGGGTGTCTCCTGGCAACCGGTGCAGTTCGACGAGTGGAATGCTCCGCTGACCGTCCAGGCCCTGCACCCTCACCACCGCATCGAGCGCCACCATCGCAACCGCCATGTCGGACGGGTGGGTGGCGATGCAGTGTTCCGAGGCACCGAGAATGGCGTGCTGCCGTTGAAAACCCGTCAAAGCTGCGCATCCGGTTCCCGGTTCGCGCTTGTTGCACGGCGTGGACGGATCCTGGAAGTAAACGCACCTGGTGTTCTGCAGAAGATTTCCACCCACCGTGGCCAAATTGCGCAGCTGTCCAGAAGCTCCAGCCAACACCGCTTCGGACAGGACGGGATACCGTTCCCTGATCAGGGGGTCGGAACCGAGATCCGTGTTGGTCACCGACGCTCCTATGCGGACGGCACCATCGTCCAGGAGTTCGATGCGGTTCGAAGTCAGTTCTCTGACGTCCACAATGACCTCAGGAGACTGGACTTCCAGCTTCATCAGATCGACGAGGTTCGTTCCACCGGCCAGGTAAGCAGCGTTCGGGTTGTTGGCGACCACGCGGACCGCAGCTGCCACGTCCCCAGCACGCTGGTACTGGAACGGTTTCATCGCCGGATCGCCTCCGCGATCGCCGGAATGATGTTGGCGTAGGCACCGCACCGGCAGAGATTGCCGCTCATCCGTTCCCGGAGCTCGGCTTCCAAGTCACTGTCGGTGGCCATGGGTGGAGCACCTCTGGCGAGCTCGTCCATCACGCCGACCGCCGAGGCGATCTGCCCGGGTGTGCAGTAACCGCACTGGAAACCGTCGTGTTCGATGAAGGCGCGTTGCACCGGGTGCAGCTGGCCGTCCTCGGCCAGCCCGTCGGCAGTGGTGATCTCGGCTCCGTCGAACGCCACCGCCAGCATCAAGCAGCTGTTGACCCTGCGGTTGCCGAGCAGCACGGTGCAGGCCCCGCACTGCCCTCGGTCGCACCCCTTCTTCGGACTGGTGATCCCCAGCCGTTCGCGCAAGGCGTCGAGCACGGTGGTGCGGGTGTCCACCGCAACCCGGTGCGGCTGGCCGTCCACGGTCAGCGTGATTTCCGCTTCCACAGCGCCTCCCGTCTGCTCCAGCGCTCCGGCCGCCCGGTGGTCTTCCAGCGGTCAGTCGGTCGAGGGCATTTCTCCGAAATCTTCGGCCTCAGCTTCAGCGCGTTCGTCCACGGTGTCGTCCAGCTCGTGCATCCCACTGCTGGAAACCGGCTTGTCCCGGGGGTTCTCCGCGGAAACGTCCGGCACTTCCTCAGCCAGCTGCTCGTCCAGGGTTTCGCCTTCGCGCTGTTCCCGGGGAGTGGGGCGCCGAGCGGCGACCGCCGACCACTGCTCGGGCGGGTCGATGCCGCTCTCCAGCGGATCGACGGCCATCTCGTCCTCGTCCAGGCTTTCGGCGGACTGCAGTTGGGCCGGATCTTCCGGTGCGCCCGCTTCCGGAGACGTCTCGTTGCCGGAAGGAGTGGTCGCGTCCAGCGGATCGGACATGTTCCTCACCTCCTCCGGCAGCTGGCTACCCTCGACGCGTCCCCGGCTAATCACCTCCACCTCCGAGTGGATCACTTCCACCTTGCTATGCTCGCGTGGCCTCGGAAGGCCTGTTCTGGTCCACATCGAACCGCGAGAACTCGGCAGGCCTGCCTGTCGGACCAGTGGCCTGGACCAGCGGTTTCCGGCGAAGAACTCGTTTTTCTTCCTAAAGAAACGGGGCCGGCTTGTCCCCTTTACCTGGCAATTTCCTGGGCCATTCGAGTGAAGCGAGGAACCAAAGCCGTCCAGGGCTGGTCCGATGGAAAAAGAGGTGGTGTCAACGACGGGAGAGGACTCGATGCAGCAGCATGTGCGCGCCGAGCTCATCGGCGGTCCGGAAGACGGCCGGTCGTTCATCATCCCCGTGCTGGAAACCAATCTGCCGATCCAGCAGTTCACGTTTCCTCCCGCTGACGACGGGCACGCCCCCCACGCCCGTTACGACCGGCAGGACATGCGGGATGACGGTGTCTGGCGCTACACCTACGCAGGAGAAGTCGCGGTGTCCCGCTGAGCGACCCACGGCCGGGTCGCACCGGCGCGGAAGAGCGCCCCGCGCAGCCGGCCCGGCCTGCGCGGGGCTCGTCCCGGGCGGTCGCTCGGCGTGGTCGCCGGTGCCACCCGGGGTGTGCCAGTCCCACCGGCATGCGCATCGCCACCTGGAACGTCAACTCGGTCAACGCTCGGCTCCCGCGGGTGCTGAGCTGGCTGGAGCACGTCCGCCCCGACGTGTGCTGCCTGCAGGAGGTCAAGTGCGCACCGGCGGCGTTCCCGTTCACCGAGTTCCGCCAGCACGGGTACGAAGCAGCGGTGCACGCCGCGGGGCGGTGGAACGGTGTCGCCTTGCTCTCCCGGGTCGGTCTCGCCGAGGTGCGGCGCGGGCTGCAGGACGAACCGGGGTATCTCGCCGAAGGAGCTCTGTTCGAGACCACTGAGCCGCGGGCCATCGGCGCCACCTGCGCCGGGGTGCGGATCTGGTCGGTCTACGTGCCCAACGGCCGCGCCGTGGACCACCCGCAGTTCACCTACAAGCTCCGGTGGTTGGCCGCGCTGCGGACGACCGCGGCCGGCGAGCTGCGCACCCCGCGACCGTTCTGCGTGGCCGGGGACTTCAACATCGCTCCCACCGACCGCGATGTTTGGGACATCGCGGAGTTCTCCTCCAGCACCCACGTCACCGAGTCGGAGCGGGCCGAGCTCGCCGAACTGCGGCGAACGGGGCTGGAGGAGGTCTACCCACGCGCGCTGCGCCACGACATCCCGTTCACGTATTGGGATTACCGGGCGTCGTGCTTCGCGCGGAACAGGGGGATGCGCATCGACCTGGTTTTCGGGAACGCGGAATTCACCGCAGCGGTGTCCGATGCCTACGTCGATCGGGAGGCCCGCGCGGGCAGCGGCTCCTCCGACCACGCCCCGGTCGTGGTGGACGTCTTCCCGCAGCGTCAACCGGCCGGGAACTCGTCGAAGATCAACCAGGTGTGACAGCTGCGCACGCCGGGCAGGGACTGGATCTGGTCGAAGACCAGGCTCCGCAGCGACCTGTTGTCCTCGGTCCGGACCTGCACCAGGATGTCGAACTCGCCGGCCACCAGAGCGACGTGTTCGACGCTGTCGATCGCGGCGAGTCGTCGGGAGAGCTCCCGCCAGGTGTCCTGCTCGATGGTCAGCCCGATGAACGCCGCCGTCCGCAAGCCGATGGCGTCCGGGGAAACCCGGGCGTGGAATCCCGTTATCACTCCCTCCCGGAGCAGCCGCTCCAGCCGGGTGTGCGCGTTGGTCCGGGAGATGTTGACCCGCTCTGCCAGTGATCGCACCGACAGCCGGGCGTCCTTGGTCAGCTCTTCGACGATGCGGGCATCCACCTCGTCCAGTGCCGGTGCCGTTTGTCCGGAACGGGCGCTCCGAAGAACCTGCTTTCCGGACAGCTGGCTTCGCATCTCGCTCCTGTTCGGCACTTCGTTCCTATTCATCGGTGATGACTTGTATCACATATGCGCGTTGCCGGAGTATTTCAAGCCAGTCGTCTTCAGGAGGTAGCAGGCATGGCGGAACCGACACTGCTTCCGTCTGAAAAGCCGGTGCAGCTGCTGGAAGATCCCAGCCCGGCGTACTCGCTGCCGGAGCCGCAACGGCTGGTCTCCGCGTATCGAGCCATGGTCGTTGGACGCAGTTTCGACGCCCAAGCGACCACGCTCACCAAACAGGGGAAGCTCGCGGTCTACCCGTCTTCGAAAGGACAAGAGGCCTGCCAGGTCGGGGCGGCGATGTGCCTTTCCGAGGACGACTGGTTGTTCCCCACCTACCGCGATTCGGTGGCATTGGTCAGCCGCGGCATCGACCCGGTCGAGGTGCTGACTTCGATGCGCGGGGACTGGCACTGCGGCTACCACGTGCGCCGAGCCCGCACCGCCGCGCAATGCACCCCGCTGGCCACGCAGACGCTGCACGCCACGGGTTTCGCCTACGGCGAGGCCCGCAAGGGGCGCAACACGGTCGTCCTGACGATGCTGGGCGACGGCGCCACCAGCGAGGGGGACTTCCACGAAGCGCTCAACTTCGCCGCGGTCTTCCGCGCCCCCGTGGTGTTCTTCGTGCAGAACAACGGTTACGCGATCAGCGTGCCGCTGTCCCGGCAGACCGCGGCTCCTTGCCTGGCCGCGAAGGGCATCGGCTACGGCATCCCCAGCGAACAGGTGGACGGCAACGACGCCGCCGCGGTGCTGGCGGTGCTCGACACCGCCGTGGAGCACGCCCGGAGCGGCAACGGGCCGTTCCTGGTGGAGGCGCACACCTACCGGATGGAATCGCACACCAACGCCGACGACGCGACCCGCTACCGGTCGCCCGAAGAGGTGGCGCGCTGGCAGCAGCGGGACCCGATCGCCAGGCTGGAGAAGCACCTGCGGGACAGCGGTTTGCTGGACGACGAGGCGGCCGCCCGGATCGCCGAGGAGGCCGAGGCATTCGCTGCGGGAGTGCGGCAGCGAATGCAGTCCGAGCCGGAGGTCGTCGCAGAGGAGATCTTCCACCACGTCTACTCCGCGCCAACTGCACAGCTGGTCGAGCAGCGCGCGCAGCTTCGTGCCGAACAGGAGGAGCTGTAATGGCACCCACGAGCATGGCCCAGGCGTTGAACGCAGCCCTGCGCGATGCGCTCGCCGAGGACGACAGCGTCCTCGTCTTCGGCGAGGACGTCGGAAAGCTCGGCGGCGTCTTCCGGATCACCGACGGGGTGCAGCAGGAGTTCGGCGAGGACCGCTGTTTCGACACCCCGCTCGCCGAGTCCGGCATCGCCGGTTTCGCGGTCGGCATGGCGATGGCCGGGTTCCGCCCCGTGATCGAGATGCAGTTCGACGCCTTCGCCTACCCGGCGTTCGAGCAGATCACCTCGCACGTGGCCAAGCTGCGCAACCGGACCCGCGGCGCGGTCACGCTGCCGATGGTCGTGCGCATCCCCTTCGGCGGGGGGATCGGTGCGGTGGAGCACCACAGCGATTGCAGCGAGGCCTACTACGCGCACACCCCGGGGCTGAAAGTGGTCACCCCCGCCACTCCGGCGGACGCCTACTCGCTGCTGCGGTCGTCGATCGACGACCCGGACCCGGTGATCTTCCTGGAGCCGAAGAAGCTGTACTGGACCAAGGAAGAAGTGCCGCTTCCGGTGGAGCGGGAGCCGATCGGTCGAGCTGTGGTGCGCCGGCCGGGCAAGGACGTGACCTTGTTGGCGTACGGCCCCACGGTGCCGCTCGCCCTGGAAGCGGCCGAGGCCGCGGCTGCGGAGAACATCGATGCTCAGGTGGTCGACCTGCGCAGCCTGGTTCCGCTGGACGACGAGACGATCACCGCTGCGGTCAGCAGCACGGGCCGCTGCGTGGTGCTCAGCGAAGCGGCCGGTTTCGCTGGCGTGGGCGCGGAAATCGCGGCTCGAGTGCAGGAGCGCTGCTTCCACTCGCTGGCCGCCCCGGTGTTGCGGGTGAGCGGGTTCGACGTGCCGTACCCGCCGCCGAAGCTGGAGCACGCGTACCTGCCGAACGTCGATCGGGTGCTCGACGCGCTGGACCGGCTGCAGTGGAACGACGAACCGGACATCACCTGGCTCGGAGAGGGCGCAGCATGAGTACGTCCCAGGTGTTCAAGCTTCCCGATCTCGGCGAGGGCCTCATCGAGGCGGAACTGGTCCGCTGGTGCGTCAGCCCGGGCGAGGAGATCGAACCGGACCAGGCCGTTGCCGAGGTGGAAACCGCCAAAGCAGCGGTGGAGGTTCCTTGTCCGCACGGCGGAGTGGTCACCGAGCTGCACGGCCAGCCCGGTGATGTGATCGCCGTGGGAGCGCCGCTGATCACGGTCGCCGTGTCCAGCCCGCAAGAGGAGCAGTACCGGGAGGAGGAGCGCGCCGGTTCGGGGAACGTGCTCGTCGGTTACGGGACCGGGCACACCGCGCCGCGCCGGTCGCGCCGGCGCCCCCGGCGGGTCGAGCAGGTGTCCGAGCGCTCCGGGCCGCCGCGGGTGATCTCCCCGATCGTGCGCAAGTTGGCCCAGCAGCACGGCATCGATCTGGCCGGGTTGTCCGGCAGCGGCCCCGGTGGGCTGATCCTGCGCAAGGACGTCGAAGCGGCGATGCGGCGCACCGACTCCACCGGACCGGTGCAGGACGGCGAGAAGCGCACGCCGCTGCGCGGTCTGCGGGCCACCGTGGCCAGCAAGCTCTCCCGCAGCCGGCGGGAAATCCCGGACGCGAGCACCTGGGTGGACGTGGACGCCACTCGGTTGGTGGAAGCTCGGGAGGGCTTGCGCGAGCGCGGTGTCGGGATGCTCGGTCTCATCGCCCGCATCTGCGTCGCCGGCCTGCACCGGTTCCCCGAGCTCAATTCCACTGTGGATGTGGAACGGAACGAAGTGGTCCAGTACGACCGGATAAACCTCGGCTTCGCCGCGCAGACCCAGCGAGGCCTGCTGGTTCCCGTGGTGTCCGACGCGGGACGGAAGAACACCGCCGAGCTGTCCGCGGAAATGGCCGAGCTGACCGAACGAGCGCGCGCCGGGAAGCTGGGCCCGGAGGAGCTCACCGGCGGGACTTTCACGCTGAACAACTACGGGGTGTTCGGTGTGGATGGTTCCACTCCGATCATCAACTACCCCGAGGCGGCCATTCTGGGCATCGGGCGGATCACCGACAAGCCGTGGGCCCACCGGGGCGAGCTGGCGCTGCGCAAGGTCACCCAGCTCTCCCTCACCTTCGACCACCGGGTCTGCGATGGCGGCACGGCCGGCGGGTTCCTCCGCTACGTCGCCGACTGCTTGGAAGATCCCGTTCGGCTGCTCGCCGAGGTGTGAGAACCCGATCGGCCAGCGGCCGGCGCGGGCCGCTGGCTCAGGGTCCGGAGTCCAACCACTGGGCCAGCGTCCGAGGAGAGCTGCTGGCCGGGTACCCGAGCCGCATCAGCAGCTGCGGGATGCCCCGGATGCCCAAGGCCTGCCGCAGCCCGTACCGGAACTCCGGCAGCCGCAGCGGCTGGGTGGTCACCGAACCGACGAGCCCCAGCCTGGTGGCTTCCAACCAGACCCGTTCCACCGCTTCGCCCGCCTGCAACTGGTCCCGGCGGCTGTCGTCGAGGGTGCTGAAGATCAGCACTTCTTCGGTTTCCAAGCAAGCGGCCAGTTCGTCGTCGGCCGGCACCTGGGTGACCGGGCGGGCCATGCCCAGCGCAGAGATCCCGTCTCGGGGGAGCACGGCTTCCGGCATGCCTTCCAAGCTCAGCGCGCCGGTGATGTGGCCCTGCAGCTCGGCCTGGTAGTGGTGGTCCTCCTGGTTGGCCTCCGCGGCTTGGACGAGGATGTTGGCCAACTTGCTGCGCTCCTCACCGCCTTCCACCCAGGTGGCGGGGATGACGGAGGCGGCCAGGATCGCCGTCTTGGCCAGCTGCGGAATCGGCCTTTCGGAGAACGCCTTGCGGTAGCTCCTCCGCTCGGACACCGCCCGCCAGCGCTCCCGGTCCAGCACGGTCGGGGGGCGGCGGTGGGTCGCTTCCACCACGGCCACGTAACTGCCGTCTTCGGCGTCGACCGCCCAGCGGACTTCCGGGGCCCATCCCAGTCCGCGGAACGCGACGGTGAGGTTGGCGACCGCTGCACCGCAGGAGATCCGCAGATCACGTCCCTCCGGGTCCTGGTATTCGAGCCTGCTGGCGGGGTCCAGGCGCAGCGCCACCGACCGTCCGGAGAACTGCAGCAGCCACGGTTTGGTGTTGTGCACGGACGGAGCGCGCTGCACGACCTCCTCCAGCAAGACCATTTCCCGTGGAGTCCACTCGTTCCCGCTCACCGCGGTCTCGTTCGTCTCGAGCTTCACTCCGGTCTCGCCTCGGCTAGCGCTGTCCAACTCGCCCTCCATTCCGCAGCGATTACCGGTTCCACGGTGCTGCGGTGGTGGAAGATCTTGCAGAGACCAAAGTCCCAACTCCCGGTGGGCAGCGCTGGATCCCTCCCGCAAGTTTCAACCGGCGGTTCCGAGGAGTTAACCGAGAAGAGGATTCAGGTTCTCCGGGAGGTAGGCGCGGCGTCGTCCCCGCCGACGCGGAGCAGCTCAGCCCGAGCCGACCACCACCGGTTCCGCCGCGTTCCGGGCCGGCGGGGTGAGCTTCATCAATCGAAAACCGGTGCTGCGAACCTCGAGCGCGGAGCCCGGAGCGATGGATGCGCGATCGCTTATCGGAGGCTCAACCGGCGGCGCGTCTCGCGGATCGGCCCAGCGCGCAGCGCGCCCAGCCGGTCGAGTTAACGCGGGCGAGTGATAACAGGCACATAGCAAGCACACCTCGACGAGGAGCACGGCATGATCTGCCACTGAGCCGGGCAGAAGCCCCGGTCCAGTTGATCATACTCTTGGAACTCTCCCGTTGTGGAACCGATACGTTCCGGGCTGTACGCCGTGGGACCGGGTGGCGTACTTTTTCGGTATGCACTGCTCCTCCCCGGCGAACTCGCACTGCGCCAGCATTCCAGCCCGCCTTCAAGTCCACAGTAGACGACGAAGGTGAGGGACCCCGGCCAGGAGTCCGGACGGCGAAGTTGGCAAGATACGGCTCTCGGGTGATGCACTCGCAGTAGATGCGGACGGAGGACAAGATCAGGTGAACGCCCAAACCGCTCAAGTAGACGACCTGCGCCTCATCGCGTTGCCCAGCGCGGTGAACTGCACCGAGATGTTCGTCCGGTTTGCGCTCACCGAGTGGTCGCTCACTTCGTTGATCGATGAAGCCAGCAACCTGGCTGCTCAATTCGTCACCGCAGCAGTGGACAGCGCCGACTCGGACAAGCCCGGGTTCATCACGGTCCGGCTGCGCCTGAGCGGCGAGAGCCTGATCATCGAAGTCGAGGACGAGCAAGGCACCGAAGCCCCAGCGCTTTCGCCGAACCTCGCGGACGGCCGGTGCGGGTCGACCACGCTGCAGAGCGGAGGCACGCTGGTCTGGTGCGAGCTGCAGCTGCCCGGAGGCGTGTCGGCGACCTCGGTACCGCTTCCCCGCCGATCCCCGAAGCGCAGCGCCCCGCCCGAACACCCGGCCGAGGAGACCGCCGAAATCGATCCGGAAGTCATCCAGCGCCTGCTCTCGGGACTCAGCAAGGCCGACCCGAAGCACTGATCTCGAGCCGGTCCGTCCTTTGTAGAGCTCGCCAGCGGCGGGCGCTGCAGGTTTCAGGGTTCATGCGGGTGGGCATAACCGGAACATGGACCGCATGAGCTTCCGCCGGGAACTGGCCCAGCAACTGCGCGTGGACTCCATCCGCTGCAGCAGCAAAGCCGGGTCGGGGCACCCGACCTCGTCGATGTCCGCGGCAGACCTGCTGGCCGCCCTGCTGGACGGACATCTGCACTACGACTTCGACAACCCGGCAGACCCGCACAACGACCACCTGATCTTCTCCAAGGGGCACGCCTCCCCCTTGCTGTACTCCTGCCTGAAGGCTGCTGGCGCCATCAGCGACGAAGAGCTGTTGACCTACCGCCAGTTCGGCAGCCGCCTGGAAGGGCACCCCACCCCAGAGCTGCCGTGGGTCGATGTCGCCACTGGTTCGCTGGGGCAAGGGCTGCCGATCGGCGTGGGCATCGCCCTGGCTGCCCGCCGGCTGGACCAGCTGCCCTACCGGGTGTGGGTGCTGTGCGGGGACAGCGAAATGGCCGAGGGGTCGGTCTGGGAAGCTCTCGAACACGCCGGGCACGAGCAGCTGGGCAACCTGATCGCCCTGGTGGACGTGAACCGGCTCGGCCAGACCACCGAAACCATGCACGGCTGGAACCTGGACTCGTACGCCAAGCGCGCTCAAGCGGCCGGCTGGCACACCCTGGAGCTCGACGGTCACGATCCGGAACAGATCGAAAACGCTCTGCAGAAAGCGACCAACAACAACCAGCAACCGGTGATGCTGCTCGCCACCACCAAGAAGGGCTACGGGGTGGCCGAGGTCGAAGACCAGCTGGGCAAGCACGGAAAACCACTGCCGGACGCCGAATCGGCGATCAAGGAATTGGGCGGGCCGCGCGACCTGCAGGTGACCGTCTCCCGTCCCGACCAGCGAGGACAACCGCACCGGTTCCAGACCACCGGTGGCGAACGCCCCGCCTTCGAAGTGGGCAGCGAGGTCGCCACCCGCAAAGCCTACGGGCAGGCCCTGCGGATGCTGGGGGACCAGCGGGGAGACGTGGTCGCCCTCGACGGGGAAGTGTCCAACTCCACGTTCTCCGAGATGTTCCGGGAAGCGCACCCGGACCGCTACTTCGAGATGTACATCAGCGAGCAGCAAATGGTGGCTGCCGCCATCGGCATGCAGGTGCGCGGGTGGAAGCCGTTCGCCTCCACGTTCGCAGCGTTCTTCTCCCGCGCCTACGACTTCGTGCGGATGGCTGCGGTCAGCCGAGCCGACATCCGTCTGGCGGGCTCGCACGCCGGAGTGGCCATCGGCGAGGACGGGCCTTCGCAGATGGGCCTGGAAGACCTGGCTTCCCTGCGCGCCGTGCACGGCAGCACCGTGCTGTACCCCAGCGATGCCAACCAGACCGTCCGGCTGGTGGAGGCCATGGTCGACCGGGAGGGCGTCAGCTACATACGGACGAACCGGGGAGCCACCCCCGTCATATACGGTCCGGACGAGGAGTTCCCGATCGGCGGCTCCCGAGTGGTCCGGGACGGTTCGGACATCACCCTGGTCGGGGCGGGCATAACGCTGCACGAAGCGTTGAAGGCCGCTCGAGAACTGGCTTCGGAGGGAATCCAAGCCCGCGTGATCGACCTGTACTCGATCAAACCGATCGACACCGAAACCCTGGTCCAAGCGGCCAGGCAGACCCGCGGCCTGGTCACCGCGGAAGACCACTGGCCGGAAGGCGGTCTCGGCGAGGCAGTGCTCAGCGGCTTGGCCTCCGCCGGGGTGCAGGCCCCGGTCAAAACCCTGGCGGTGCGCCGGATGCCCACCTCCGGCAAGCCCGCGGAGCTGCTCCACCACGCCGGCATCGACGCGGAGGCGATCGCCAACGCGGCTCGCCAGCTCGCCGCCTGATGACCGCCGACCGGTCGCACGGCACCACCCGTAAGTGTGGTTTGGAGCGCACGGGGGTACCCGCTAGCGGGTGAAGCTGTTAGGAGGCGGTGGACGAGCGATGTCTGCACCCGACCGAGGAGAACTGCTCAGGTACCTCTACCACATCAACTACCCGGCCACGAAGCAGGAGATCTGCCGGCAGTGCGCGCAGCTGGGCGCCCCCGAACCGTACCTGACCAGGCTCGAAAGCATCCCGAACACCATCTACATCGAGCCGGACACCGTGCTGCAGGCGCTCCCCCATCTGACCGCTTGACCACCGTTCGCCCCGCCTAGGGGTGGGAAGTCCGGCGGAAGTGGTGAACGCTCACCGCGGCTCCAGCTGCGGTGAGCAACCCCAGCAGCACGCCAGCCGGAACCAGGTCAGCGGCCAGGAAGACCACAGCCAGTAGTCCACTCAGCACGAGCAGCACGGTGATCAGCAGCTTCTTGCGGCTGCTCACCCCTGGCCCGCTGCTCAACTGATCGAACTTGTCCGCCAGCCCGGGGTCCTGGGCGGTCAACGCATCCTCGATCTCGGCCAGTCTTTCCCGTTCAGGGCGACTAAGCATGATGGCGAGCTCCTACTGACGTCCCGCAATGACACCCACGAGGTACCCGACGCGATTGCCCTGCATGCAGACTGCGGAACCCCAGGGTCACACAGAAGTCGTCCCGCGAGAACACGACAACCCGGTGATTGGCAGATACTGAGAGTCACCTGCAGCTGGGCGTCGATCAGGGCAGGACGTAGCGCACCACGTCGTCCGCCGTCTCCTTGCGCAATCGGTTCCGCAGCACCAGCACGTCGAGGTGGGCCGCCGTCTCCAGCACCGCCAGCATCTGGTTGAACACGTCCAAGTCGCTGAACGGGCGGCCACGACGCGTCCAGGGCAAGGCGCGAGCAGCTTCGTACGCGGTGGCCGCACCACCGCGGACCGCGGTCTCGGTTTCGGCGAGCCGGTTCTCGTGGTGCTCCAGCAGCTCCGCCACCCGCTGGTGAACGCTGTCGGTGACCGGTCCGTGCGCCGGCAGCAGCCTCGCGTCCGGCAGCTGGTGGACCAGCTGCAGCGAGCTCAGGTAGTCCCGCAGCGGGGCGTCCCCCGGTTCCTGCTCGAAGCCGATCGACGGAGTGATGTGCGGCAGCACGTGATCACCGGCGAACAGCAGCCCGTTCTCCTGGTCGAGGAAGACCAGGTGCCCTTGGGTGTGGCCGGGGGTGGGCACCGCCCGCAGACGTCGATCGACCAGCTCGATCTCACCCGGGGCGGCGATCCAGTCGTCCGGTTCCTCCCAGAGGTGCTGCCGGCTGACCGGTTCCCGCGTGGCGACCAGTGCGTCGCGCACCGGTTTGGCACCGCAGAACCCGAGCAGCTCCTCCTGCTTGGCGAGCGGCACCCGGTCCGGTCGGCACAGCCCCCGGATGTTCGCCTGCTCGCCACGGCCGAGGGACACCCGCACGCCGAATTCGCGGCGCAACGCGACCGCTTGCGTGTAGTGATCGCGGTGCGCGTGCGTGACCAGGACGCGGCTGATGTCGGACAGCGCCGCGCCGATGTGGGCGAGCCCGGAGCGGAGTCGGTCGCGGGATTCCGGCAACGCCCAGCCGGCGTCGATCAGCACCAGCCGGTCCCCGTCCTCGATCGCGTAGACGTTGACCGCCCGCAACCCGTCGTTCGGCAGCGGTAGGGGAATGCGGTGCACTCCCGGAGCCACTCGGTGGGCTCCCGGCTCCAGCCAGTCGTGTCGCGAACCGCTCATCCGCCACCTCCCGGGCTGCCGCGCCGACGTTCGTCGTCTGCCTACCACATTCCATACCGACCGGTCAGTGTGTGGCGGCGATCAAGTGGCGGAAAGTTGTCTTCATCACTTTCCAGCGGTTGGCGGTGCCGGGAGACGCGCCTCGCGGGGCCCGTCTCCCGGCACCAGCGACTTCAGTCCTTCAACTCGCAGATGACCGCGCCTTGCGACACGGAGTCACCCTGCTTCACGGTCAAGCCGGTGACGGTGCCGTCCTTGTGCGCGTTGACCGGGTTCTCCATCTTCATCGCTTCCAGCACGGCGACCATGTCCCCGGCCTTGACCTGATCCCCTTCCGAGACCGCCACCTTGACCAGGGTGCCCTGCATCGGGGCGGTCACCGCGTCGCCGGAAGGGGCAGCCGCCTTCTTGCCGGCCGTCCGCTTGCGCGGCTTGGCCTTGGCCGGCGCGGCAGCGCTGGCCGCCGCGAATTCGGCCGGCAAGCTGACCTCCAGCCGACGGCCGCCGACCTCGACCACGATGGTCTGCCGGGGCTCCGGCTCCTCCGCCTCCGCCCCGCCGGAGAAGGGTTCGATGTTGTTCTCGAACTCGGTCTCGATCCACCTGGTGTGCACGGTGAATCCGTCAGCACCGGTGAACGCCGGGTCCTCGACGACGGTGCGGTGGAACGGCAGAACGGTGGCGATCCCCTCGACCACCATTTCGGCCAGCGCGCGTCGAGCGCGTTCCAAGGCCTGCTCCCGGTCGGCACCGGTGACGATCAGCTTCGCCAGCATCGAGTCGAACTGGCCGCCGACCACGGTTCCGGTCTCCACGCCGGAATCCACCCGGACGCCCGGTCCCTGCGGGGGCTCGAAGCGGGTGATGGTGCCCGGGGTCGGCAGGAAGTTGCGGCCGGCGTCCTCACCGTTGATGCGGAATTCGAAGGAGTGGCCCCGCGGCTCCGGGTCTTCGGTGAGCTGCAGCTCTTCCCCGGCGGCGATCCGGAACTGCTCGCGCACCAGGTCCAGCCCGGTGGTCTCCTCGGTGACCGGGTGCTCCACCTGCAACCGCGTGTTGACCTCGAGGAAGGAGATGGTGCCGTCCTGGCCCACCAGGAACTCGACGGTGCCCGCCCCGTAGTAGCCGGCCTCCCGGCAGATCGACCGGGCGGCTTCGTGGATGGTCTTGCGCTGCTCCTCGGTCAAGAACGGGGCCGGTGCTTCCTCGACCAGCTTCTGGTGCCGCCGCTGCAGCGAGCAGTCCCGGGTGCCCGCGACGATGACGTTGCCGTGCTTGTCGGCCAGCACCTGGGCTTCCACGTGCCGGGGGCGGTCCAGGTAGCGCTCCACGAAGCACTCTCCCCGGCCGAAGGCGCTCTCCGCCTCGCGCACCGCGGAGGCGTACAGCTCGGGGATCTCCTCGAGAGTGCGGGCGACCTTCAGGCCGCGCCCACCACCGCCGAAAGCTGCCTTGATCGCGACCGGAAGGCCGTGCTTCTCGGCGAAGGCCACGACCTCGTCCGCTCCGGACACCGGGTCCTTGGTGCCGGGCACCAGCGGCGCTCCCGCCCGGGTCGCGATGTGCCGCGCGGTGACCTTGTCCCCCAGATCGCGGATCGCTTCCGGGGAGGGGCCGATCCAGATCAGCCCGGCGTCCAGCACCGCTTGGGCGAAGTCCGCGTTCTCCGACAGGAAGCCGTAGCCGGGGTGCACCGCGTCCGCGCCGGACTTCTCGGCGATCTCGATGATCTTCGGAATGTTCAGGTAGCTCTCGCCGGGAGTGCTGCCACCCAAGGCGAACGCCTCATCGGCCAGCCGGACGAACGGCGCGTTCGCGTCCGGTTCCGCGTACACGGCCACGCTGGCGATGCGCGCGTCGCGGCAAGCGCGGATCACCCGCACCGCGATTTCACCGCGATTGGCGACCAGTACCTTGCTGATCGGCGTCACGTCCACAGTGGTCAACTCCCTCTATTGTCCGGCGCGACGCCGGTTCTGGACGGTTTACGCATCTGTTCTCAGGCTGGGAAGCTCGAAGCACGCCAGGCGTGCGGGCCGGGGCGCAACGGCCGGCGGCCGGCCGGGTACCGCAGCGCGGTTTCCGGAGCGCCCCAGAGGGACATCGGTTGTTCGGACTGCTGCGCAGCTGCGCTCCTGGCCGCGGCCAGCCCGGTCAGCACCGCGGTCACCGCGGCGAGCTCGGCCTCATCAGGATTGCCGCGAACGATCCGCAGCGCCGGGCGACCGGTGCCGGTCACCTCGTCCGAGTCCTGGCTCATCGTTGCCTCCTCCGGCCTGCGCGGCACTTCGCAGCCGCACTCACCGTTGTCACAGCGGGATGTTGCCGTGCTTCTTCGCGGGCAGGCTGGCGCGCTTGTTGCTCAGCATGCGGAGCGCGCGGGCGATGTGGCCGCGGGTGTGCGACGGCGGGATCACCGAGTCCACGTATCCGCGCTCGGCTGCCACGTACGGGTTGCACAGCGTGTCCTCGTACTCCTGCTGCAGCTTGGCCCGCAGCGCCTCGACGTCCTCGCCGTCCTCGGCTGCCTTGGCCAGCTGGCGGCGGTAGAGGATGTTGACCGCGCCCTGCGCACCCATCACCGCGACCTGCGCCGTCGGCCAGGCCAGGTTGACGTCCGCCCCCAGGTGCTTGGAACCCATCACGTCGTAAGCACCGCCGTACGCCTTGCGGGTGATGACCGTGACCAGCGGGACGGTGGCCTCCGCGTAGGCGTACAGCAGCTTGGCGCCGCGCCGGATGATGCCGTTCCACTCCTGGCCGGTGCCGGGCAGGAAACCGGGGACGTCCACGAAGGTCAGCACCGGGATGTTGAACGCGTCGCAGGTGCGCACGAACCTGGCGGCCTTCTCGCTGGCGTCGATGTCCAACGTCCCGGCCAATTGGGTGGGCTGGTTGGCGACCACGCCGACGGAACGACCCTCGACGCGCCCGAAGCCGACGATGATGTTCGGCGCGAACAGCGAGCTGACCTCCAAGAAGTCGCCGTCGTCCACGACCCGGGTGATCACCTCGCGCATGTCGTAGGGCTGGTTCGGCGAGTCCGGGACTATGGTGTCCAGCTCCTTGTCGGACTCGGTGACCGAGTCGGCGATCGACCCGTTGACGGCCTCGCTGCCCGGGAAGACCGGTGGTTCGGACAGGTTGTTGCTGGGCAAGTAGGACAGCAGGTCCTTGACGTAGGTGATGGCGTCTTCCTCGTCGGCCGCCAAGTAGTGCGCGTTGCCGGAGCGCTCGTTGTGGGTGCGCGCACCGCCGAGCTCTTCGAAGGTCACGTCCTCACCGGTGACGGTCTTGATGACGTCCGGACCGGTGATGAACATGTGCGAGGTCTTGTCCACCATGACCGTGAAGTCGGTGATGGCCGGCGAGTACACCGCACCACCCGCGCACGGCCCCATGATCAGGGAGATCTGCGGGATGACTCCGGAAGCGTGGGTGTTGCGCTTGAAAATCTCGGCGTACAGGCCGAGCGCGACCACGCCTTCCTGGATCCGGGCGCCGCCGGAGTCGTTGATGCCGATCAAGGGGCAACCGGTCTTCAGCGCCAGGTCCATGACCTTGACGATCTTCTCCCCGAAGACTTCGCCGAGCGAACCGCCGAAGACGGTGAAGTCCTGCGAGAAGACGCACACCTGGCGGCCGTCGATGGTGCCGTACCCGGTGACGACCCCGTCGCCGTAAGGACGGTTCTGCTCCATCCCGAAGTTCGTGGACCGGTGCCGCGCGTGCTCGTCGAGCTCCACGAAGGATCCCGGGTCCAGCAGCATGTCGATACGTTCGCGAGCGGTCTTCTTGCCCTTCTCGTGCTGCTTGGCCACCGCTCGCGCCGAGCCGGCGTGCACCGCCTCGTGGTTGCGCCGGTACAGATCCGCCAGCTTGCCCGCCGTGGTGTGGATGTCGGGCTCCTCCGCCGGAGGCTGACCGACCGGCTCCGTCGCGCTGCTCATGCCACCAACCTGTCCTTCTGCTGATTCGGCTGTCCGCCAGTCGATGACGCAGCCCCGCCCGGGACGCGAACGCCGGTGTGCGGCACCCCCGATGATGATGAGCGATCCCAGGCAGACTTCGTCGCAGGGGGAGGCTAGCCTCCCCGGTACCGGGCGTCAATTGTCAAGTGACGCCGCAATAGGCAAGATACGCCAACCCGCAGTTTGCGTGTTAGGGACATCCAAGAATTAAGTGAATTGCCGATAGCGCTTGCCGGGATCGCTTTCCAGCATCAGCGCAGCGCCGACCCGCAGCAGCGCCTCCACGTCCCGGACCGCCCCGGTGCGGGCCATGTCGTTGGCCACCGTCAAAGCGGCCTGCACCAGCACCCGGGAGCTCAGCGGGTCCAGCTCCGGACGGGCCTCGCACAGCAGTCCCACCCACTCGGCCACGTACGCGTGCTGGGTCTGCCTGGCCCGGTGCCGCTCGGCGTCCGGCAGGTGGATGACCTCGCTGACCAGGATGTCGATGAACCCGCCGTGGTCGAAGGCGAAACCGATGTAGGAGCGCAGCAGCTCCCGCAGCGCCTCGTCAGCGGGCACGATGGTGGCCAGGATGCGTTCCAGCTCCACTTCGAGCCAAGCCGAGCCGCGCGTGACCACCGCGCTGAGCAGTTCCTGCTTGCTGGAGAAGTAGTTGTACAGGCTCGGTCCGGCGATTCCCGCGGCCGCTCCCACGTCCTCCGTGGTGACCCTGGTGTAACCGCGCTCGGAGAAGAGCCGGGTGGCCGCCGACAGCAGCAGCCTGCGCCGGGAGGCGCGGCTGGCGAACAGCTCGGCCCGGAACTCCCCGCCCCGCTCCCCCGGCTGCTCGGTGAACCGGTGCGGAGGCTGCTGCCCGACCGCCACCACCATGGCCCGCAACAGCTCCTCGAACTGCTTGCGCGGCAACTCGACCTGGTGGTACGAGGGGCTGGTCAACGCGCTGAACATGCACCACGCCCGGAACCTGGCCTCTTCCGGCCCCAGTTCGGGGCGGAAGACCCGGGCCAGCTGGGCGAGCCCGCTGGCCACCTCCCGCAGCTTCGCCCGCAGCACGTCCCGCTGCTCCTCCGGCAGGTGCCTGGCCTCGCGCTGCCAGAGCACCCCGAGCTGCCGGTGCTCGAACGCTGCCGCGGCGAGCCCGGACACCACCTGGTCCAGATCGCACTCGGACACCGCAGCGGCGATCTCCCGGAACGGCTGCAGCTCGTCCAGCACTATCTGGTTGAGCAACTGCTGCTTGCCGGCGAAGTGCCGGTACAGCGCCGAAGAACCGACTCCCACTGCCCCGGCGATGTCGCTCATGCTCACCCGGGCGTAACCGAACTGGTAGAACAGGGCGGCCGCGGCCGCGGTGATCAGCGCACGGCGGTTTCGCGGCCGGGTGTTGCGCGCAGGCGGCCCGGCAGTGTTGGCCACCATGTGTGTCACCGCCTCCTGTCACGCCTGCTCGCCCGCAGCATACTGAGCGCTGCCGCCGCGGACAGCGCTGCCCGGGCGAGCGATCGACCACGGGTTTCCCGTTCAGTCGGCGAACTGCAGCTGCAGCTGCGCCGCCCGCTCGCGGAGCACGTTCTTCTGCAGCTTCCCCGTGGAGGTCTTGGGCAGGGAGGTGAAGAACACCCGCCGCGGCGCTTTGAACCCGGCGAGCCGTGCCCGGACGAACTCGGTCAACTCGTCGGCTTCCAGCCGAGCGCCCTCCCGGAGCGCCACGTAAGCCACCGGCACCTCTCCCCACTTGGGGTGCGGCGCGCCGACCACAGCGGCCTCCAGCACGTCCGGGTGCTCGGTCAGGACGTTTTCCACCTCGACCGACGTGATGTTCTCCCCACCGGAGATGATCACATCTTTGATCCGGTCGCGCAGCTCGACGTAGCCGTCCGGGTGTCGCACCCCGAGATCTCCGGTGCGGAACCAGCCGTCCAGCTCCGCCGCCGCGGTGGCGGCTTCGTCCCGGTAGTAACCGAGCATGACGTTGTTGCCGCGCAGCAGGATTTCCCCTTGGGTGCGGCCGTCCGCCGGGACGTCCTGCCCTTGCGGGTCCACCACCCGCAACGGCTCTGCGACCACGTTGGCGATGCCTTGCCGCGCGATCAACCGGGCTCGTTGCCGCTGACTGCGGTCGTCCCACTCCGGCTGCCACTCGCACACCACGGCCGGGCCGAAGGTCTCGGTCAATCCGTAGAGGTGCCGGACTTCGACGCCCAGCCGTTCCATCCGCTCCAGCAGAGCAGGCCAGGGAGGAGCACCACCGGTGAACGCAGTCACCTGGTGCTCGAGCGGACGGCTGGCCTCCGGGTGTTCGGCCAGCATCGCGAGCACCGTGGGAGCGGCGCAGAAGTGGCTGATCCGGTCCTGCCGGAGCATCCGCCACACCACCTCGGTGTCCACTTTGGGCAAGCAGTGGTGGGTGGCTCCAGCGGCCGTCACCGCCCAGGGGAAGCACCATCCGTTGGTGTGGAACATCGGCAGCGTCCACAGGTACCGCGAGCCGGGCCGGAGAGCCGCGTGGTAGGCCATCGCCAGGGCTTGCAGGTAGGCCCCGCGGTGGTGGTACATCACCCCTTTGGGACGACCAGTCGTGCCGCTGGTGTAGTTGATGGACAGCAGGGAGCGCTCGTCGGTGATTTCCCGCCGATGGCGGGGCGCCGCGGCCACCAGCCGGTCGTAGTTGACGGAGGAGATGATCTGCTGCCCGTCGGCGGCCTCGACCAGCAGCTCCCGGTGCTGCTCGTCCACGAGCACCAGCCGAGCACCGGAGTGCTCCAGGATGTACTGGATCTCCGCCGCGGCCAGTCGGGTGTTCAGCGTGACCAGCACGGCCCCGGCCAGCGGAACCCCGTAGTGCGCCTCCAGCAGCAGATGGGTGTTCGGCGCCAGCACCGCCACTCGATCACCGGGCTGCACACCGCGTTCGACGAGCGCGCCGGCCAGCCGCTGAGCGCGGTCCCAGAACTCCGCGTAGTCGTAGCGCAGATCGCCGTCCACCACCGCGGTCCGCTCGGCGAACACCGCAGCAGCTCGCTGGAGGAAGTTCACCGGGGCCAGTTCGCGGAAAGCCATGCTCATCGGCTGCTCCTCCCCGCCGGCTGCGCTCGTAACGCAACGCCGTCGTGCCGTTACGAGCTCCGCAATATAGCCAGCGAGCCGCGCCGAAGCGAGACCTTCACGCCTGGAATTCGAAACCGCCCGGCCGCCCGTTGCGGTCGGCCAGCAGTCCGGCCAGGGTGGCGATGGCGATCTCGGCCGGTGTCCGCGAGCCGATGTTCAGCCCGATCGGCCGGTGCACCCGGCTGATCTCCTCCTCGGGGACCCCTAGGTCGCGCAGCGCCGCCACGTGCGGAGCCGGGTGCCGCGGGTTCCCCATCACGCCCACCCAGCGGACGTCCTGGGCGAGCACGTCCCGAAGCAGCTCGCCCAGCTCCGGGCGGTGGTGATCGGTCACCACCACATCGGTATTGGCGTCCAGCTCGGGCACCGCCTGGAACACGGAATACCCGGCAGCGCGCGCTTGTTGGGCCCTTGCAGCATCCGGTTCGACAAGACAGCAGTCGAATTCCAGGTCCTGCGCGTAGCGCAACAAGCGCTCCGCCACTGGAGAAGCGAACACGGCGGCCAGCGCACGCCCTTCGGACCGGCCGGGGGCGGAACCGTGGGCAACAGCGCACGCGGGATCTTCTGCCATGCCGCTCAGTGTGCCAGCCGTGCCCCGCGTCAGCGGCGAACCGCCTTGGCCAACCAGGCCGGGGCTGCCACGACGGAACCGGAGGTGACCCCGAATGCCACCGCGCTCTCACCCCGCGCGATCGCGCGGTAGCTGCTGGACCGCACGTAGGCCAGTTCCCAGCCCTCGGCGAACGCCTCCCGGATCGCCGTGCTGGTGACCCGGGGCCCCAGCTGCGGCTCCGTGTCGGCCAGCGCCAACACGTGGACCACCGCCCCCGGGTTGCACAGTTCGGCCAGGTGCTGGACGTAGCGCCGGCGGTCGGGCGGTTCGAAGACGTGGAAGAGGGCGCTGTCGATGACCGTGTCGAAGCGTTCCCCGGACAGCTGGAACACGTCCGCCACCCGGAAGTCCGCCTGGGCTCCGCGCCGCCGCGCGTTCTGCTCGGCCAGCTCGATCGCCCGGGCGGAGAAGTCGATGCCGAGCACGGAGTACCCCTTCGTCGCGAGGTGGATCGTGTGCTCACCGGTACCGCACCCCGGGTCCAGCACCGCGCCGGAGATCTCCCCGGCCCGTTCCAGCTCGACCACCACCGGCTGCGGTTCCCCGATCACCCACGGAGGTCCTCCGTTGGCGTAGGCCGACTCGAACAGCGCCCGAACATCTTCCATGACCGCCCTCGGCTTCCTCTCGATCCCACCGGCGGCACCCGGCGTTCCTCCAACTGGAATCCCACGGTCGACCGGTCCGCAAGACGATCTTCCTGTGTCCTGAGTCACTGATCGTCAATCGCGGAATTAATTTTCCCCGACTAACGTTGATTGATAGCGGAAGACTCAAGTATGTAGTGGCTATGGCCAGCAACCACGGTCGCTAGGAGGGAAGTTGATGGCGACTTTCTTCGGACCTATCGGCCCGGGGCCTTTCGAGGAGTACTTCGCGCGCTTCTTCGGGGCGGACAGCGCCCGCCCCGGGGGACGGAGGATCGACATCACTGACTTGCTCACCGAACAAGCGCAGCAACTGCTGATCGCAGCGGCCCAGCACGCCCGGGAACGGGGACGCACCGAGCTGGACGCGCTGCACCTGCTGTGGGCCACCACCCAGCACAGCCCGACGCAGGAGATGCTGCGCCAGGCCGGTGTCGACGTGGACGGCTTCGCCAAGCGGATCGACGGACACCTGCCGCCGGCCAGCGGCTCCCAACCCGCTGAGCAGCAAGCGGTCACCCTGACCCCGGCTGCCCGCGCCGTCCTGGCCGACGCGCACCAGGTGGCCCGCGCACTGGGCTCCACCTACATCGGCCCGGACCACGTGCTGCTGGCCATGGCCGCCAACGTCGACTCCGAAGTCGGCCGGCTGCTGTCCTCGGTCGGGGCTTCGCCGGACCAGCTGCGGTCAGCTGCCCAGCGACCGCAGAGCGGGCAGACCACGGCCGGCAGCAACACCCCGACGCTGGACCAGTACGGCCACGACCTCACCGCGGCCGCCCGAGAAGGCCAGCTCGACCCGGTGATCGGCCGCGACCAGGAGATCGAGCAGACCATCGAGGTGCTGTCGCGCCGCACCAAGAACAACCCGGTCCTGGTCGGCGAGGCCGGTGTCGGCAAGACCGCCATCGTCGAGGGCCTCGCTCAGCGCATCGCCTCCGGCAAGGTCCCCGACGCGCTGGCCGGCAAGCGCGTGGTGCAGCTGGACCTCTCCGGCATGCTGGCGGGCACCCGGTACCGGGGTGACTTCGAAGAGCGGATGACCAAGGTCATCGGCGAGATCGCCGAGCACGAGGACGAGCTGATCGTCTTCATCGACGAGCTGCACACGGTGGTCGGCGCGGGCGGCGCCGAGGGCTCGGTGGACGCCGGCAACATGCTCAAGCCGCGGCTGGCCCGCGGGGAGCTGCACCTGGTCGGCGCGACCACGCTCGACGAGTACCGCAAGCACATCGAGAAGGACCCCGCGCTGGAGCGCCGGTTCCAACCGGTCCAGGTGCCCGAACCCAGCGTTCCGGACACCGTGCGGATCTTGAACGGGCTGCGCGAGCGGTTCGAGGAGCACCACAAGGTGCGCTACACCGACGAGGCGATCGAGGCCGCTGCCCGGCTGGCCGACCAGTACATCACCGACCGGTTCCTGCCGGACAAGGCGATCGACCTGATCGACCAGGCCGGTGCGCGCAAGCGGCTCAACGCGATGCCGGACTCGCGAGCTGCCGAACTGCGCCAGCAGATCGAGCAGCTGGAGAAGGAGAAGGACCAGGCGGTGGCCGCCGAGGACTACGAGAGGGCCTCGAAGCTGCGTGACCAGCTCAACAGCACGCACGAGGAGCTGGCCGGTTTGGGCGGCAGCACCGGCTCCGCGCCGGCCGGGGTCCTCGAGGTCGGCGAGACCGACATCGCCGAGGTCGTTTCCCGGAACACCGGCGTCCCGGTCAGCCGACTGACCGAAGCCGAGCGGGAACGGCTGCGCCGGCTGGAGGAAGAGCTGCACCGCAGGGTCGTCGGCCAGAAGGACGCGGTGCACGCGCTCGCCCGCGCCGTCCGCCGCTCCCGCAGCGGACTGGCGGACCCGAACCGGCCGCTGGGCAGCTTCCTGTTCCTCGGGCCCACCGGTGTCGGCAAGACCGAACTGGCCAAGGCGCTGGCCGAAGCGCTGTTCGGCGACGAGAAGCGGATCATCCGGCAGGACATGAGCGAGTTCCAGGAGCGGCACACCGCCAGCCGCCTGGTCGGTGCACCTCCTGGCTACGTCGGGCACGGCGAGGCCGGTGAGCTGACCGAAGCCGTCCGGCGGCAGCCCTACTCGGTGGTGCTGCTCGACGAGATCGAGAAGGCCCACCCGGACGTGTTCAACACGTTGCTGCAGGTGCTCGACGACGGGCGGCTGACCGACGGTCAGGGTCGGACCGTGGACTTCAGCAACACGGTGCTGATCATGACCAGCAACCTGGGCTCGGAGATCGTCTCGAGCAGCGGTGGCACGATCGGCTTCAAGACCGACGAGAACGAGTCGGGGGTCACCGAGCGCGTCATGGCGCGGCTCCGCGACGAGTTCCGGCCCGAGTTCCTCAACCGCATCACCGAGGTCATCGTGTTCCAGCGGCTGACCGAGGACGAGCTGCGCACGATCACCCGGATGCTGCTGGAGAAGACGGTGCAGCGGTTGCGGGAGAAGGACATCGAGGTCCAGTTCAGCCCGGAGGCCGTGAACTGGGTGGCCGAACGCGGCTACCAGCCGGAGTTCGGCGCCCGTCCGCTGCGCAGGGCCATCGAACGGCACGTCGACGACCGGATCAGCGACCTGCTGCTGGACGGCCGGCTGGAAGCCGGTTCCCGGTTGAAGGTCGGGGTCCGCGATGGCGACCTGGACTTCCAGGTGGTCGACCGCATCGCGGTCTGATCCTCCGGTCGAAGGGGGGAGGTTGCCCACTGGGGGCGGCCTCCCCCTCTTCTCTGCCCCGGTCCCTGCCGGGGCGGATCGGCTCGGGCCGACCGAGAACGCGCCGAACGGCGGACGTCGATCAGTCCAGCACCGAGCGAACCGCCTCCGGGGTGCGGGCGACCACGGCCGTCCCGTCGTCCGCGGTGATGATCGGCCGCTGGATGAGCTTGGGGTGAGCGGCGAGGGCCGCGATCCACTTCTGCCTGGACGCTTCGTCCCGCTCCCAGTTCTTCAACCCGAGCTCCTTGGCCTCGGGCTCGTTGAGCCGGGCGATGTCCCAGGGCTCCAGGCCGAGCCGCCGGAGCACCTGCTCGATCTCCTCCTCGGTCGGTGGTTCCTCGAGGTACCGGCGGACGGTGTACTCGGCTCCGGCTTCGTCCAGCATCGAAAGCGCGGACCGGCACTTCGAACAGCGGGGGTTGATCCAGATCTCCACTTCGCCTCCTGTGCTGCTCGCGGAGACAGCTGCCGACGACAGCAGCCCCCTCCGCTGCGAGTTACCTTGAGGCTAGGCGGGCCTGCGGCGCTCGCGTTGCTCGGGACTTAAGTCTTTTCCTCTTCGCCCGCCTCCCCTGCAACACTCGACTCGCGAGGGGACCTTCTGCGGAGGTGGCAATGCTGCCAAAGGACGAACGACGCCGCCTGAAGGAGATTGAAGACCAACTCGCTGGCGACGATCCTAAACTGGCCCAACGACTCTCCGGGGCGAACTCCATGCGACTGGCGTGGGCGCGCTTGAATCCGCGACTTGTGTTGGTCATCGCAACAGCCCTGCTGGCCCTGCTGTGCCTGGTGTTGGGAGAAGGAGCGGGTTTCTTCCTCGCCGGAGTGCTGGCGGTGATGATCTTCGTGTTCCGGAACTGGCGGGTCCAGTCCGAATAGTTCCGGGACACGAAGATCCTGCTTGGACGCTCAGGCGACCCCTTCTGGACTGGCTCCTTCGACGGGGACCCCATCGGCGACGATCCGTTCGATCCCGGCCAGGTCCTCCGAACTGAGTGTCAAATCAGCAGCAGCGAGACTGTTCTCGATGTTCCGCGAACTGCGCGCACCGACGATGGCCACGTGCACCCCGGGCTGGGCGAGCACCCAAGCGATGGCCAGTTGGCTGACCGACATCCCCCTTTCCCGGGCGAACTCCGACAGCCGGTCCACCACTGCGAGGTTGCGCCGCAGCTTCTCCCCCTGGAAGGCGGAGGCGTGCGCTCGCCAATCGGAGGGCTCGAACTGGACGTCGGGGGTGAGTCGTCCGGTCAGCAGCCCGCTGCCCAGCGGACTGTAGACGAGGACCCCGATGTTGTGCTCGCGGGCGTAGGGCAGGATTTCCTCTTCGATGCCGCGGCGGAACAGGTGGTAGGGCGGCTGCAGGGTTTCCACGGGCCGGATCCGTTCGAATTCGGCCATCTGACGGGCGTCGTAGTTGGAGACGCCGACGTGGCGGATCTTGCCCTCGTCCACCATCTCCTGGAGAGCTGAAGCGGTCTCCTCCGCAGGGGTGTTCGGGTCCGGCCAGTGCACCTGGTACAGGTCGATGTAGTCCAAGTCGAGCGCCCGCAGGCTCTCCTCCACGCCCTTGCGCAGCCAGCTCCGGCTGGCATCGCGAGGCCTGCTGCTGCCCGGGTTGATACCGCCCTTGGTGGCGATGACGATCTGGTCGCGGTTGTGCTTGAGCTCTTCGCGCAGCGCGTTGCCCAGGATCTGCTCCGACTTGCCGAAGCCGTACGCCTGCGCGGTGTCGAAGAAGTTCACCCCCAGTTCACGGGCGTGCCGGATGGCGTCCATGGCGGCCTTCTCGTCGAAGGACCCCCACTCCCCGCCGAGCTGCCAGGTTCCGAAAGCAATCCGGGAGACTTCCAGTCCCGTTCTCCCCAAGACCGTGTACCGCATGTCCCCATCACACCGCAGTTCCGCCCACCCCGCCAAACACCGTCCAAGGCGGCAGGGGAAGCTGAATCCGCAACACTCGTCGTGATCAACGATTATTGTGGTGGCTGTCGCGCAGCGTCCAGGACAGGAGTTGTTGATGACGACCATTGCCTTCCTCGGCACCGGGACCATGGGAGCGCCGATGGCCCGGCGCCTGCTCGGAGCGGGACACCAGGTGCGGGTCTGGAACCGGACCCGGGCCAAAGCCCAGCAGCTGGAGGCGAGCGGGGCCGCAGTCGCCGACAGCCCGGGCGAAGCTGCGCGGGGAGCGGATGTGCTGATCACGATGCTGCTGGACGCCGAGTCGACCGTCGCCGCCGGTAGCGCGGCAGCGGCCGAACTGGCCGACGACGCAGTCTGGGTGCAGATGGGCACCATCGGCGTCGACGGGATCGGCCAGGTGCTCGCCGCCGCCGGCGGGGCGACCGTGGTGGACGCACCGGTGCTGGGCACGAAAGGCCCGGCCGAACAAGGCAATCTGGTGGTCCTCGCTGCCGGACCGCATTCGGTGCGACCGCGGGTCCAACCGCTGTTCGACGTGCTCGGCAACCGGACGCTGTGGCTCGGCGAAGACGCAGCACGCGCAGCAGCGACCCGGCTGAAGCTGGCCGTCAACAACTGGGTCCTGGCGCTGAACAACGCCGTCGGTGAAACGATCGCCCTGGCCAGAGCACTGGGAACGGATCCGCAGCAGTTCTTGGAGGCGATCGAGGGAACCGGCGTGGACTCCCCCTACGCCCACCTCAAGGGCGCCGCGATCCTCAACGAGGACTACGCACCGTCGTTCTCGGTGTCCGCGGCCAGCAAGGACGCTCAGTTGATCAGCGCGGCGGTCGGGGAGGACGTTCGGCTGGACGCGGCCGAAGCGGTCCGCAACCGGCTGCAGCGGGCGGTGCACCTGGGGCACGGCGCGAAGGACATGGCAGCCGTCTACTTCGCTTCCACGGGAGAGGCCGGGAAGTCCCAATAGGACTGCCCGGCCCGGTTCAGCCCTCCGCTCTGCGCTGCCTGCGGTGCGCGGCCATCCGCACCGGCGCGTTCCCGATGCCATAACCGGAGTACCCGTCGATGCGTTGGACGACTTCGAAGAACACCCGGGAACCGAGCAGCTTGGTGTAGAAGTGCAGGTACTCCCCGTGCTCGTCGCGGTCGTAGAGGATCCCGTTGGCGCGCAAGCTGGCCAGCAGCTCGGCGGGCAAGGCGATGCGGGCGTCCAGGTCGTCGTAGTAGTTGTCCGGGATGCTCAACAGCGGCACGCCCCGCTCCCGCATCCGCTCAGCGGTGGCCACGGCATCGTCGGTGCGGAACGCCACGTGCTGCGGATCCCGCACGGCCGGTGCCCACTGCCCGCGCCGCACCAGGGTGCTGTCCAGCACGATGCGCACCGAGCCCGAGGGGTCTTCGACCGCGCGGCTGCGCGCCATGCCGAACGGCGCCGCGTACTCGGTGACCGGCTGCGCTCGCAGGCCGACCACCGAGCGGTAGAACAGGGCCGCTTCGTCGAAGTGGTCGAACGGCTGCGTCAACGCCACGTGGTCGATTCCGGTGAGCCCGGTTCCCGGCCTGGCGGGCTCGTCCACCGCGGCGAAGTCAGCGGTCCAGCTGTTGCTGTCCCCGGTCCCGGTCCGGCAGAAGAACACCGCGGTGCCGTCCGGGGCGGACACGGAGGACAGATCTGCCTCTTCGGGACCGCGTTCCCTGGGCAGCACCGGCGCTCCCATCACCTCGGCCCGTTGCGCGGACAGTCCCGGATCGGCGCTTTCCACCGCGAACGCGCTGATGGACGAGGTGGTCCCCGTTGACTCCGATGTGGACTCGTTGAGCAGGATTCGGGCCTCGCCCTGCTGCCACAGCTGCACCGGTTTGGTGCGGTGGTCGGCGGTGCGCCGGAATCCCATCCCGGACAGCACGGAAGCGATCCGCTGCCGGGTTTCCCGGTCGACGTCGAGCTCGGCGAAGGCGTAACCGCCCAGTTCCGGGGCCGGTGCCAGCCCGGCTGGCGGCAGCCCGAGCTGTTCTTCCAGCAACCGAAGGGACCGCATGGCGTCCACGGCGGCCGGTCGGGGGTCGGCTTGCCGGAACACGTCGTTGAAGACTTCCAGCGACAGCGGCCCCTGGTAACCGGTGGAGAGCACGTTCCCGACGAAGGTGGACAGGTCGAACTCCCCCTGTCCGGGGAAGAGCCGGTGGTGCCGGCTCCACTGCAGCACGTCCATGTCCAGTTTCGGGGCGTCGGCGAGCTGGAGGAAGAACAGCTTTTCGCCGGGGATGGTGCGGATCAGGGCCAGATCGCTCCGCCTGGACATGACGTGGAAGCTGTCCAGGCAGAGCCCCAGCGCGGGGTGGTCCGCGCTGCGGACGATGCGCCAGGAGTGCTGGTAGGTGTTGACGAACTTCCCCCAGGCGAGCGCTTCGTAGGCGATCCGCATGCCGCGGTCGGCGGCGCGGGACGCCAGCAGGTGGAGTTGCTCGGCGGCCAGTTCGTCGTCGTCGACGGCGTCCGCGGACACCGATGAGCAGACGAGCATGGTGCTCACCCCGAGCCGCTCCATGACCTCGAACTTGCGCTCCGCCCGTCGCAGGTTCGCGGCCAGCACGTCCGGCGGCACCGCTTCGAAGTCTCGGAACGGTTGGTAGAGGTCGATGGTCAGCCCCAAGTCGGCGCAGTACTGCCGGATTTCCTCGGGCGACAAGGCCGAGTTGATCAGATCGTTCTCGAACAGCTCCACCCCGTCGAAACCGGCCGCGGCGGCTGCCTCGAGCTTGTCCTCCAACGTGCCGGACAGGCACACCGTGGCGATGACGCGCCGGGGTTCACCCGTCAGCGACATGCGGTCCTCCCTGCTCGACGAGCACCTCGAAATGCTCGAGCATCCGTTCGGCGTCGGGTTCGACGCCGGTGAACAGCTGGAAAGCCTCCACGGCTTGGAACACGGCCATTCCGCCACCGTGCAGCACGCGGCAGCCGCGTTCGGCGGCCGCGTTGACCAGTTCGGTGCGCAGCGGCCGGTACACCACGTCGGCCACCCACAGCTGCGGGCGCAGCAGCTCGGCCGGCACGGGGCAGCCGGGGTGGGCGGCCATTCCGACGGGTGTTGCGTGCACCAGCCCGTCCGCCCAGTCCAGCGCTCCGCCGCATTCGTCCATCCCCCCGGCGGTGACCCGCTCGGCGCCGAAGAGCTCGCGCAGGCTCCCGGCCAAGTTCTCGGCCCGTTGCCGATCGATGTCCAAGATCTGCAGGACTCCGACCCCGAGGTTGAGCAGCGCGTAGCCGACCGCTGCCCCAGCTCCACCGGCACCGAGCAGCACCACCCGGTCCAGCGGGGCGCCGGGCAGTCCTCTGCTGAAGCTGCGGGCGAAACCGGACCAGTCGGTGTTGTGCCCGACGGCCTTGCCGTCGCGGAAGACCACGGTGTTGACCGCGCCGAGCGCCGCCGCGTCGGTGGACAGCTCGTCCAGATGCTCGATCACCAATTGCTTGCAGGGGTGGGTGATGTTGAGCCCGTCGTAGCCAGCGGTGCGCGCGATGCGCAGCAGTTCCCCGATCTCCTCGGCCGGACGGTCGAGTTCGTCCAGGTCCCACCGCCGGTAGAGGTAGCGCAAGCCGAGTTCGTCGGCTTCTCGTTCGTGCAGGGCCGGGCTCAGGGAAGGGCCGATGCCCGATCCGATCAGACCGATGAGGAAGCTTCGCTGGGTGTGCACGTGGACAGCTCCGATTAATGAACGAACTGGCGAGTTAATAGTAGGCAACCGATGGCCTCCGCAAAAGCCCGCCGATTACAGTTGGCCGCGAACCGACCTCGAAGGAGTCCAGTGGCAGCACCAGCATCCGAGAACGCCGGAAAGCAGCGGGACGCCGACCGGACCCGGGCCGAGATCCTCGACGCCGCCACCGAGGAATTCGCCGCCAAGGGGTACGCCGGTGCCCGAGTGGACGAGATCGCCGCGCGCACCAGCACCACCAAGCGGATGATCTACTACTACTTCGGCGGCAAAGAGCAGCTCTACCTGGCGGTTCTGGAGCGGGCCTACTCGGTCATCCGCGGCATGGAGAGCGACCTGGACGTCGACCGGCTGGAACCGACCGAAGCCGTGCGCAAGCTCGCCGAGCTGACCTTCGACCACCACGAGTCGCACCCCGACTTCCTCCGCCTGGTGAGCATCGAGAACATCCACCACGCCGAGCACCTGCGGAAGTCGCCGATGCTGCCGGAACTGGCCGGTCCCGCGCTCGACGTGCTCACCCGGATCCTCGAGCGCGGCCGTCAGACCGGAGTCTTCCGCGACGACGTGGACGCGCTGGACGTGCACATGCTGATCAGCTCGTTCTGCGTGTTCCGCACCGCCAACCGGCACACGTTCCAAGCCATCTTCGGCCGGGACATGCTCGCCGCGGAGAACCGGGAGCACTACCGGAAGATGCTCGGCGACATGCTGCTGGCGTATCTGACGAAGCGATGACCCGGCGGAAATTCGCCCTTGACAGATGCGACCACGGCAACACAGCCTCTAGGGACTAACTAGGTGGTTCATTGGTGCCACGGGTTCAGTGACGAACACCCTGGAGTTTGCAGTGACGGACACCCCGCCCGCCACACCGGCGCAGCCGAAGAAAGCCGCCGTCGCGGCCTGGATCGGGAGCGCGCTGGAGTACTACGACTTCTTCATCTACGGCACCGCAGCGGCCCTGGTCTTCAACGAGCTGTTCTTCCCCGCCACCTCGCCCGCAGCCGGAACTCTGCTGGCCCTGGCGACGTTCGGGGTCGGATACCTGGCCAGGCCGGTCGGTGCGTTCGTCCTCGGCCACATCGGAGACCGCTTCGGCCGCAAACGCGTCCTGGTGATGACCGTGCTGCTGATGGGCACGGTGACCACACTGGTCGGCTGCCTGCCGACCTACGACCAGATCGGCGTTGCCGCACCTGCTCTGCTGGTCGCCCTGCGCCTGCTGCAGGGCTTTTCCGCAGCAGGTGAACAGGCCGGAGCGAATTCGATGTCCTTGGAGCACGCCCCGGAGAACCGGCGGGCCTACTACACCAGCTTCACCCTCAGCGGCACCCAAGCCGGCCAGATCCTGGCCACCGCCGCTTTCCTCCCGGTGGCCGCGCTGCCCGAAGAGCAGTTGATGTCCTGGGGTTGGCGAGTGCCCTTCTGGTTCAGCGCGGTGGTCGTCGTGGTCGCCGTCGTCATCCGCAGCCGACTGGAAGAAACCCCGGTCTTCAAGCAGGACGTCACCGGGGACGAGCGCAGGCAGACTCCCCTCGTGGACCTGTTCCGCGACCACTGGAGCGACGTGCTCCGCGTGGTCGCGGCCTCGCTGATCGCATCGGTGAGCACCATCTTCACGGTGTACGCGCTCAGCTACGCGGTGAACACCATCGGTCTGGAGCGGACTCCGATCCTGTGGGTCGGCGTGCTGGCGAACATCGTGGCCCTGCTGGCCATCCCGCTGTTCGCCGCCCTGTCCGACCGGATCGGCCGCAAGCCGGTGTTCATCAGCGGCTCCCTGGGCTGCGCGGTGCTGATGTTCGGCTACCTGTGGTCGCTGTCCACGGGGAACTACCCGCTCATCTTCCTCACCGGGATCCTGCTGTTCGGCGTGGTCTACAGCGCCCCCAACGGGATCTGGCCCTCTTTCTACGGGGAGATGTTCAGCACCAAGGTGCGGCTGTCGGGAATGGCGATCGGCACGCAGATCGGTTTCACCCTCGCCGGTTTCGCCCCCTCCATCGCCACCGCCATCGGCAGCTCCGAAGCCGGCTGGATCGCCGTTTCCCTGTTCACCGCGGCCCTGTGCCTGCTGAACGTCATCGCGGTGGCCACTGGGAAGGAGACCTACCGGGTGCCGACGCGGCAGCTCGGCCGGAAGACCGCCCCGGACGCGGGCCCGACCGCTGCGGCGGCCTGATGAGCTGGAGCGTCGGGCCGGCGCCCCGGCCCGACGCCACGACCGGCGACAGCCCTTCCACCGACCAGGACTTCCGCTTCTCGGAACCGGCGCAGCGGACGACTCGCATGTGCCGAGAACCCCGCTGCACCGGGCGACCCACCCCAACTCCCCACCCGACCGGCTGCCGGCCACTCGGCCGGTATCTTTCCTGCTGCAGCAGGAAAGCAAGCCTGACCGATCGGGGGTACAGATGAGCGCTCGCTGGCTCCGTGAGCACATCCGGGACGACGTGGCCGACCTCTGGCACCTCCACGAGGTGCACTACGAAGGCGAGACACCGTTCCAGCGGGTGCTGGTGGCCCGCACCCGACTGGGCACGACCCTGTTCTGCGACGAGAACCCGCAAAGCGCTGAGATCGGCCAGCTGGCCTTCCACGAAGCGGAGCTCATCCCCGCGATGCTGCTCGCCGAGCGAGTCGAGCGGGTGCTGGTCATCGGCTGCAGCGAAGGAACCGTCTCGCAGATAGCCGTGCAGGCGGGGGTCCAGCACGTGGACCACGTCGACATCGATCCGGATTGCGTGCGGATCTGCGCCGAGCACCTCCCGTACGGTTTCACCCCGGAAGAAGTTCGCGACGCCGAGAGCGGCAACTCCCGGATCCGACTGCACTACATGGACGGTCTCGATTTCGTCCGCGAGGCACGCGGCACCGAAGACCGCTACGACGTCGTGGTGCTGGACCTTCCGGAAGAACAGGAAGATCCGCAAGTTCCGGTGAACGCGCTGTACGAGGAGCAGTTCCTGCGCGACTGCAAGGAGCTGCTCAACCCCGGCGGGGTGGTGAGCACCCACGTGAGCCGCCCGTACCTGAGCTTGCCGACCCCGGATTCGGTGGAGAGCTTCGTGCGGCCGTGGCGACGGTTCGGCGAGGTCTTCGGCACGCGGGTCTACTTCCGCTCCGACGAACAACCGTGGGGGACGATCATGCTGGGCCGCCGCGATCCCGTGCCGGACCCGGTGGAGCGGATGGTCAAGAAGCTGTCCGGGCTGCCCTACGCTCCCCGCACCATCGACGAGCCCGCCCTGGTGCGCAACACGATTCCGCCGAAGATCTTGCGGGAGAGCTGAACTCCTGCGACGCGACCGACGAGAGCGGGGCGAGCGCTCAGCGGCGGGCTCCCCGCTGCCCTCCCGGCCTGCGGGCGGACTGGACCGGACGCCGCGGCGCACCGGCCGTGCGGCTGCGGGAGTTGGCAGAGCTCGTCGGCCTCCCCCGCCTCTGCGGAGCGCGCTGATCACGCGCTTCCCCTCGCGGTTCGGCGGGCTGCCGCGCAGGACGCCGCCGCGGGGCGTCCGCGGCCGCCCGCTTGCGTCCAGCGCTCGAGACGGGAGCGTCGTCCTTCCGCGGCCGGTTCACCCAGGAATCGAAGGCCAGCAGTGCCAGCGCTGAGACTCCGAACAGGACCGCGAG
>NZ_AYJW01000031.1 GCF_000497205.1 Saccharopolyspora rectivirgula DSM 43747 | reverse complement strand
CCTCCGTCCACACCTGGAGTTGCGCTGTGGGTATTTTGCGCTCCGATGGCTTTCCCGCACTCGTCAGAGCAGTGGTGGAAGAATGCCGAGCCAAGAGAACTGTCGCCGACGCAGCACATCACGCGGCATCGCTGGGCGATCGAACACCCATCAACATCGGACTGCAAGCACTGACATCGGTAGAATCCCGCCTTCTCGAAGTCGCCGTTCAACAGCAGGCCGAATTGATCCCACCATCTACTGGGGACACACTTGCCTTGACGCTCACCGGACGACTGCGATTGGTACCGGATGGTGTTGAAGCCTCGGATGCGGACTACCAGTTGGGTTCCGTGGGGTGGCCCAATGGCCGCCCAATCGGATTGACTGAAGATTTGATCTCGTTGGATCGAGCGGAAAAAGCCGAAGACCAAGAGCTCAAAGCATGGCTGTTGACCCTGCCGCGGGCAGAAGTCGACGTCATGATCGAACGAGTGCGGTTCTGCCTCCTCCACATGGCCCCCGTGCTGCTCTACGTTGGAAATCGCCACTACACCAATCTGGGCAAGCCCAGAAACCTGGTCGGCAAGTCGCTGAAAGCGGACTCGCCTCGCTGCGTCCTGAACGGTCTCGAGCACACGCCGGTGGAAGACTGGGATACCACTGACGCTTGCTTCTTGGTTTGCGTGCACGCGTTGAGCTCCTCCGGCCCTGCCGTTCGCGTCGAGGAGTTCAACGGAGTCCAGTTGAGACCAGATAGCTTGGAATCATTCCTGCGCAGCAAGTTGGCCGACTACGATGCCGAAATACCTGACACGGAGGAAATGGCACCCGCTGAACGTTTGCACGTTCTGGCGAAAGCCTGCGCACGGGGAAGGGATTCTGCTCTCAGCAGGGGCAAACGCGCATATCGCGTCATCCGCGGGTTGAACCTGAACAAACAGGAACATCTCACCGAAGAACCGGTTCAGCTGGCTCACGTGCCATCGGCGGTCACCGAGACGATGGCGGTCCATCTCGGTGTCGAGGTGCCTGCGGACTTCGCCGAACTCCGCGAAGCGTGCGCGAAGGCCATGCCATTGCTGCACGCCCCGGGGGAAGAGGGGTTCACCAGCCGGTTCGAGCAGGTGCTGCACGATGTGGTGCTGTCCGGAACCGAGGCCACGAATTCGGACGTCGGGATGTCCCGAGGTCCCCGCAAGATCAGTGCGCTGAGCAACGCGATCAGCCAGAACAGACTCGAACCCCTTGATTGGGGAACCAACGCGTTCTACTGCTGCGTCACACCCAGCAGCAATTTCGTGCGGCGATTCGCCGAAGCCCCGGCAGAACTCCCCCAAGCACTTCGGGCGATCAGCGCGCGGATGCGCTACAACGGGTGGCACTACCTGCCGCACAGCTCGGGCATGCACCACCGGGCAGCTGAGCGGGACTGGTTCTTCGCGCCCACCATGTCGGATGTGACCGACTGGTCCGACCAGCACCACACCGGCCACGTCGCGCACGGGGTGCGCTACGCCATCCGCGTACCCTTCGGCATCGAGCTAGCCGGGGCGAATCGTCCCGGAGTGCACGACTTCCGACTGATGCGGGCCTGGGGTGGAGAGGCCTATACGATCGCGGACCTGCGCAGCGCGATCGCCATCGGCGAGCTACTGCGGGTCTTCTACCAGGCCCACGCCGACCACTTGGCCTCCGGAGTCCCGCCCCTGGACGTCGTTGATTTCGACAACTCCTGGTACCAAGCCCGTTACAATGACCCGACCAAGTTGATCTTGAAGGAAGAAGCGCATGGCTGACCCGGTCGTCCTCTACCTCAACCTGCGTCGCACCCACCTGGAGCACGGGGCCGCCCTGGAAGCAGCGCACCGCCAGGGGTACGGGGTGGTGCTCATCGCCGACAGCGTTCCTCCCGGTCTTCCCCGGGGGATCGTGCGCGCGGTGCACCAGGTGGACACCTACGACGCAGAGGCGGTGGACGCGGCGGTGACCAAGGTCTGCGCCGAGCACGAACTCGCCGGCGTGATGACGTGGTCGGACCGCGATGTGGAGTCGGTGAGCCGGATCGCGGCCCGCTCGGGCCTGCCCGCCCCGTCGCCCGAAGCCGCGCGGATCGCGCGCAACAAGTACTTGATGCGCGAGGCGCTCGCCGCCCACCCCGACACGATTCCCCGCTACGCCAAGGTGAGCGACTGGGAGTCGCTGGTCAAAGCGGCCGCGGAGATCGGCTACCCGGCGGTGCTCAAGCCGACGTCCGCGTCCGGGAGCAAGGGCATCTTCGTGCTGCGGGGCGAGGACGACCTCGAACCGGCCTACGGCGAGCTGATCCGCTACACCCGCCCCGAAGTAGACCGGGTCTTCAGCGGCAACCCCAACGAGCTGATCATCGAGCAGTTCCTGGAGGGGACCGAGCACAGCGTTGAAGGTTTCGTCCACAACGGCGAGGTGTTCATCGCCGGGGTGACGGACAAGCAGACCACCGAACCGTTCCGGCTGGAACTGGCGCACGTGTTCCCCAGTGCGCTTCCCGAGCCCGCGCTGGCAGCGGTGCACCGCCTGACCCGCACCGTGATCGAGGCGATCGGTCTCGACAATTGCGCGTTCCACCTGGAGTGCATGGTCTCCGGGGACAGCGCGAAGCTGGTCGAGGTGGCGGCCAGGGTCGGCGGTGACTTCATCACCTCCCACCTAGTGGGCATGGCCACCGGTCGGTCGTTCGCCGAGAACGCTGTCCAAGTCGCCACCGGGCAGCGGCCCGAACTCACCACCGAGAACGTGCTCCACGCCGGTGTGCACAAGATCATGGCCGAGCGCGGCGGCGTGTTCGCCGGCCTGGACGGGCTGGCTCAAGCGCTGGCCGTTCCGGGGGTGCGGCACATCGTCGTGGAGCGAGCGGCCGGAGCCGAGGTGGCCCTCCCGCCGGAGGACTACATGTCGAGCACGCTCGGTGCGGTGCTCGCCACGGGTGATTCCGCGGAGTCGGTGCGCAACACCCTGGAAACCGCGGTCGGCGTGATCACTCCTCGGTTCGAGCAGGACTGAATCCCATGAGCAGACCAACCGTGCTGGTCGTGGGCTGCGCCTCGAGCACACCCCACGGTCGGGACCAGATGCGGCGGCTCAGCGCTCAGGCGCGGCGGCGTGGGATCGCACTGGTGGGCGCCGACACCCCGAGGAACCTGGCCGCCATGGATCCTGGCCTGGTGGACGAGCTCGTGGCGTTCGACGTACCCCAACCGGCCCGGGCCAGGGAGTGGGCGACCGGCCGGGGCGGCATCGACGCGGTGCTCACCTTCCGCGAGATGTGCGTGGAATCGGTGGCTGCGCTGGCCGATGAACTGGGCGTGGCGGGCAACGACCAGTCCGTGGTGCGCACCATCCGCGCCAAGGACCTGTGCCGGCGGAAGCTGCGCGAGTCGGGTTTCGCCCAACCGCACTGCCGAGTTGTCCGGAACCGGACCGAGGCCGCGGAGTTCATGGCCGACACCGGACCCGGACCGTGGATCGTCAAACCGCGTTCCGGCATGGGCAGCACCGGAGTGTCGCTTGTAGACAGCAATGCGACGCTCCCAGAGGCGATCAACCGGATTTCCGGCGAAGCGCCTTTCCTCATCGAAACCTACGTCCCCGGCAGGGAATTCTCCGCCGAAGGCGTGATGCTCGGCGGAGAACCGCGCGTTTTGGCCCTCACCGCCAAGACCACCGGAGCGGGTTTCGTCGAAACCGGTCACCGCATGCCTGCGGATCTCGACGAGTCCACCGCTGTCCGCGCGCAGGAACAGGTCGAGCGGGCTCTGCGCGCGGTGGGGCTCTCGCGCGGGATCTTCCACGTGGAGTTCTGGGCGGACGGGGATTCGATCGTGCTCGGAGAGGTGCACGCCCGGCCTGGCGGTGACTTCATCCACGCGATGGTCGAGCACGTGCGCCCCGGCCTGGAGCTCTACGGTCTACTCATCGACGACCTGTTGGGCAATCCCGCTCCTGCGCTGCCCGAGCCGAGTCGGGCAGCCGGTGTGGAATACCTGGTGCTCGACCCCGGCGAGGTGCGCTCCGTCGAAGGATGGGAGCAGGTTTCGCGCGCTCCGGAAGTGCTCGCGGCGGAGTTGAGCGTGCGCCCCGGGGACCACATCACCTCCGTTCGTGGTTCGGCGGACCGACACGGAGTTCTCGTCTTCGGAGCCAACACTTCGTCTGAAGTGGATAAATTGGCGATACGGGCGAAGAAAGCACTGCGCATTGACATCACCCGACCCTCCGAACACGGTCTTCCGATCGAACCTCGTTGAATCGCAGCAGTTTTCCACTTAGTCCTACATGGTTGTCCTCATTGGAGGATGATGTTTCGATTGTTTCGTTCACTTCCCGTTGGGATTTTCTCACGCGATCTCGGCCTGCGCGGTCCAGCACGCGCTGCGGCCGGAAGTGCGGTCAGGAAGCTGATTTTCGAAGATTCGTCCTGTTGGTGATCCGGTGCAGCCTGGCACGGTGCGCCTCGACCCAGGACGACGCGCAAGCAGCTGCACGTCTCGGCAGTCGACGGATCAACGTGGTCGTTTCGTCGAAGAACGTGTCGGACATGAGAGCGACTTCTCGGATCGCGTTGTGCCATCGGCACGGGAATTCCGCGGGGCCACCGGTGTCCTCGCTGATCCGATGGCGGTCGAGCACCTCGACCGGGATGTACGCGCGGCCGCCCATCCAGTCCTCCTCGACGTGGTCGAGCAGTTCGGTGATGTGCATGCCGACGGCCACGAGGTGGGTGGCTTCGACCAGTTCCTCCTCCACCTCAACCACTCCCACCACCGGGAGGACTGACTCGCCGAACGCTCCCGCGATCGATCGGCAGTGCCACTCCAGGCCTTCCCAGTCGTCGCTGAGGTGGCCCGCTATGGCCACTTCAGCGGTGTAGCCGTTGATGATCCGGTCGAACACGCCTGTGGGGACACCGTACCGCTGACAGGTGTCGACGAACGCCGCGCCCACGGCGTCCTGCGGAGGAAATCGGTGCCCCCAGACGTACCCCCGGATGCATTCGAGCATCTGCAGCCGCAGCTGCTCGGGAAAAGCGCTGTGCGCCGCAGCTCGAACGCGCAGCAGCATGGCGAACAAGGCGGCAACGGACCGCTGTTCCCTGGGGGACAGCTGGCGTATGCCGTCCCCGAGCAACGGTGCGGCGCGAATCTTCGCCATGCACCGCCGGTACCCGTGCCGCAGGAAGTCCACAAGATCACGATTGCCCTTCGTGCGCACCCTGGGTACCGCTTCTCGGGTAATGCGGCAGTCACCTGCAGCAACTGGGGTCACGAGGTGGCTCCACCACAGAGCGGGAGGGTGTCGTGGAACCGCTCGCTCCGGCCCGACCAGCTGCTCACCCCGTTCAGCGGCTCACCAGAAGCCCGGGTCCCCTCGCTCTGGACTTTCAGCGGAACGAGCTGCTGGCACGCAGGTGCCCGGGGCGGGCTTCCGGCCATCTCCGTGCCAGCAGAGCCGCTACCGGTTCTCCGCAGCGACGATCTCGTTCAGCGTCCGCCCTGCCGTTTCCGGCGCGAGCACCTGCGACACGACACCCCCCAGTGCGCAGAGCCCGGCAGCGATGAGCATGGTCGTGCCACTGCCCAGCTCTTGCATGGACCAAGGGAACAGGAACGTGCTCACAGCGGTGCGGACGTCCACAGTTCGATGATCACCAGCGCCACGGCGCAGACCCACTGCTGCGGGATGGTGAGCTTGCGCCGGCCGACCCGTTCGATGAGAGGTTGCGGCGACAACATCCGCGAGAGGTGGGGAGGCGACGAAGCGCACTCCCCACTGCCACTGCTCCCGGACCACACCAGCACTCCAGTGCTGACATGGTCCTACGCGAGGATCCTCCGTTCTCAGTCCACGGACTCGCCAGCAGCACGAAGGTCCGCTGAGCTGATCTTCAGCGCCGCGAGCGCTGCATCTTGGTCGTGGAGGGCCCATGCCGGCAACCGAATGGCCGGGGAACCGTCGCGCGAACTCACCAAGGCTCGACGACGGAGCATCAGGAGGAGATGCCGTTCCGCATCCGGAACTCCGCCCGCACCTCGATCGATGAGAACTGGACGGATGGCCCCGTCTTCGCCCTTGAACACTGCGTCGACCGGATGACCGTTGTGCTTGACGCCCAGTTCCACTGCTGAACTCCGCTTGTCGGCCATCAAGTCGTAGAAGAGCTGGGCGTGTTCATCCAGCTCACCAGAAGCTCCGCGGTTGCCCAGTTCTTCCCTCTCCTCCACAGCCAGGAGGAGTTCTCGCCCGGTGCCTCCCCGTTCGCGCCACAGATCTGCAGAACCGACCACGACCAGGTGCGATCTCGCCCTGGTGATCGCCACGTTCCAGAGGTTGGGCTGGTTGTTGATCCAATTGATCGCTCCATCCTCCATCCCCTCACCGGCCACGAGCGAGAAGACGATGGCATCGCGCTCACCTCCCTGGAAGGTGTGGACTGTGCCGACCTGCACGCGGTCCTCATCCGCCCAATGAGCTGCGAGTTCTTCCTGCTGTGCCCTGAACGGTGTCACGACCCCGACCGTGGCGTTGTCGGGGAGCTGGGACAGCAAGTAGTCGACGTGCTCTCGGACAGCTCGAAGTTCCTCGGGGTTCACCCATGAGTCCCCGTAACGAGAACGCACGGCCTGCCCCGCGATGTCGTGCCACCTCACAGCCGGAAGAGCAGAGGTGCGGTCGCGGACATCGGTGAGCACGGTGAGTGCCCCACCGTAGAACAACTCGTTGGCGATGGCGGCGATGTCGGGGTGGCATCGGTAGTGCTCGTCGAGCAGGAGGCTCTCCCGGTGCGCTCCCTCGGCTGCGTGGAAGGCAGAATGCCGGCGATAAGCCAGCTTGTGCTTCTCCAGATATGTGGCGCTCACCCCGCCCCGACGTCGGGTGATCACTTCGTGCTCCGGTTTGATCTCGGTGATGTGCGGGAGCTGCATGACATCACCGATGACGAGCGCACGTCGTGCGCGGAACAGGAGCGGCAACATCTGGGGGATCGAGCACTGACTCGCCTCGTCGATGATCACGAGGTCGAACAGTCCCGGAGTAGTGGAGAAGCGCCGAACCGACAAGCTCGTCGTCGCCCAACTGCGCACGTGCGGGAGAACATCGCGAACTTCTTGCCAATCGCTTTTGCCGTCGCTTTCCTGCACCAAAGCTTGTATCTTGCGCTTTCCTCCGGAAACCGCGTCGACCACAGCCGAACGCCACACAGCCAAGGAAGCTTTCTGAACTTCTTCGTCGGCGCTCTGCAACGATGCTGTGAGATCGTCATCCGATGGCAGGAGTTCCGCTTCTGCTCGACACTGGCGCCATTGGACTTCCGCCGCAGCGAACTCGGCTATGCGTGCGCACGCTGCTCTGCTGTCCTGTGCGGATTCCATTCCGAGCGCACGCAACAAACGCTTTCGACGCCACTCACCCAAGAAACGAGATTCCCTGAGCCGACGTGCTCGTTTCTCCCAGTCCTCTGGCTGGTTTCCCAAAAGCTCGGCGATTTCCCCAGGAGACAGACCTAGCGAATCAGCGCACTGCTTCCTGGTTCTCAGCACTTCGAGCAACTGCTGTTCGACTTCTGCCTTGTGAGCGATTTGCCGCCGGAATTCTTCACGTCGGCGTTCTTTTCGATCATGTTCAGCCTTGCAGGCGAGGAAGTTCCCACCATCACTGGGGGTCAGTTTCAGCAATTCCTTGAGGGCATCGTTTTCCTGTTTTCGGTAGTTGTTGCTGTGAGAGGAAGAACCGGTGCGGACCACGCTATTCTCCACGAGGTGGTCACAACGCTTCCAGACCTCGTCGACAGCTCGGTTGTTGGTGGACGCCACCAGCACTGTCTGCTGGTTCGCCACCGCGGACGCGATGGCGTTGACCACCAACTGGCTCTTGCCCGTTCCAGGCGGCCCCGTGGCCACAGTGAGCCGGTGCGTCATGGCAGAGCGGAGGACGGCGAGCTGGGCTTCGTTGGCCGGCAACGGGGTGATGACGTTCCCCTCGGAGACGGGTTCGTCATCTGGCCCGGACAGCAGCGCCCCCATTGCGGTTTTTGCGATCTGGTCCTCGTTTTCGGCGATGTACTCCAGATCTTTGATCAAGTTCTTGTTCGCCACGTCCTCCCGCGGAACCCGGATGAGGACCGCTGCATTGCGTGCACCGCTGGTCGGTGTGTTCGTCTCGATCCTGCTCTCCAGGAACCTGGGATCGAGCTCCTGCACGCAGTGCAGTTCGAACTCATCCCGCAACAATTTTCCTGCATCGGTGGCCAACAGGTTGTGCTGTCCCGCGTGCCACGTCGGCTGGTAGGTCTCGATGAGCTTGTTGGCCTGGTCTTCACCCAGGAACTCAGCTGCCAACTGCGGATGCGGGACCACCGTGCCGTACGGCCGAAGTCGAAAGGCTTGACCATCTCCTCCGGTCGTGATTTCAACTCGGCGTACCAGAAGCGGCGCGAACAACGGAGTCTTCAACCGTTCTCCGTTGCGCTTGTGGTGCAGCACAACAGCCGGGTAGCCAGCCCAGATCTCGTCCTGGTTCTTGACCGCTTCGTCCAAGAACTTCGCGGCTTCCCGTGGGGCCTCCACCGTCCCATCCGCGTCGAGCTCTCCGGACAGGAACTTCTCTTCACCGGTGAGGCAGATGTACTTGCGACCGTGATCGCTCACCCGCAGCAGCTCTGCTTCTGCGTTTTCGACGAGCAAGCACTCCCGGTAGTACTCGATCAGTTCTCCCCAGCTGGCTGCGCGCTCCCGGTTTCGGGCCGAACCGGCCGGAGAAGCATTGCTCCTTCCCTTGTCACCGCCCGAATCCCGTTCCACCGGAACGAGTTTCGGCACAGCAGACCCCACGGGGCAGTTGGCTATCACTATGCGGTCGTTGACCCCGACCGATGATTTGGTCGGTATCTGCCCGCCTTTGTGACGCATCCGGGAGTTGACGTGTTCGAACAGATCGTCCACTGAAACCTGACTGGAACCGTCCCTGCTCGCTTTGCCCGTGCGCAGCGCTTCGACCAGTTCTCCGGTGAACACCGATGGAGCTGCGCCGTCCTCCGATTCCACACCCGAGAACGACTCTTCCAAAGCTCCCGAAGAGCTCAGCACGTAAACGCCGCGACTGTTCAGCAGAGCAGGAGCAGCGGACTTCGCCCTGCCGCGCACCCGGTCATCAGTTCGAAATCCGAGGGCGAACCCACCGCTGAGGCAGCAATCCAGTATCGCGACTTTTTGCGGAGCCCAGCAGTGCTCCAACTGCTCGTTGACGAAACCAGCGCTGACCCCGGTCTGGGAGATGCGCTCGTGGTCGGTGTCCGCGGCCACGAAGTAGAACTCACCGGTGGTCTGCAGCAATCGGGTGCCGTGGCCGCTGATGTAGAGCAACGCGAGCTCGTCCTCGTCGCACCCCTCGAGGAAGTCGCGGATCGCTGCTCGCATTTCGTCAGCAGTGGGGTCATCGACGATGAGCGCGGATTCGAAGTTGCCGATCCTTCGGTCCTCGAGCACTTGCCGCAATTGCCAGGTGTCGACACGGGCCGATGGCAAGGCGGGGAACCTGCCGTCCTGGTAGTGCTCCGTGTGTATCAGCAGCGCACGTCTCCGCAGCGGGCGGCTCATGCGTCGCCCCCTGTGTTCTGCACGAACTCCCGGATGATCTCCTCCTGCCTGGCGTCAGGCTTGCCGGTGATCTCCACCTCCGAGTCGCCACGAGTTATGCGCACCTTCCGACGCCGCTCCTTGCGGCACCACTCGGCGATGGCCGTCTTGAGGACCTCGGCGAATGACCTGGACATCACCGCAGCAGCCCCGGAGGACACGACCAACGCGAGATCGTTGAGCGCTCCGCTCTTGCTCCCCGGGGCTATCGCATCGGCTTTCGCGAACTCGACCTGCACCCCCTCGAGCTCCGCCAGAGCATCGCGCAGATCTCGCGTCATCCGCTCTTTGCGGAGCGGATCACCACCAGCGAGAACTTCGATCCGGTACGACCGTTCACCCACCGCCACGTCGTCCTCTCGGCTCAACCTTTCAAGATCATTCGATGAGGCTAGAACGGCTCCACCGGCTGGCGGCGAGCTTCTGCGTCACTATCGCTCTTATGGAGCAGCTATGAACGCTCTTCGTGCACTCGAGCTTCGATTCATCGTCACCTAATCCGGCTAATACTGCTCCGGAGTGGTGATGCTGTCGCATGCCCGCGCCGCACACGGCGCATTCCCCTGTGAAGCACCGCTACGAGGAGCTGTGCGACCATCCTCGACGTCGAGTTCTTGCCCTCCCCGGACCACCTCGAAAAGCCGTCCATGACTTACCGCTACCTCGCACCCGGCCTCACTCCTCCCGCTACGTCCCCAGCGGCCGCGAAGGTGATGCGCAGGACAAAGCGTCGGGACACGCTGCCCGAGCTGAAGCTCAGGCGAGCTCTCCACCGGAGGGGTTTGAGATTCCTGGTCGACCGCTCACCTCCAGGCACGAACAGGCGCCGTCGCGCCGACATCCTCCTCCGCGGAGCGCGCATCGCCGTGTTCGTGGACGGATGCTTCTGGCACTCGTGCCCTGTGCACGCACATCTTCCGAAGAGCAACCGCGACTGGTGGCGGAGAAAGCTGGAAGGGGTCGTGCGCCGGGACCGCGACACGGATGCCGAGCTGACCGCGGCCGGCTGGTTGGTAGTCCGGGTGTGGGAGCACGAAGATCCAGAAGTCGCCGCCGACAGGAGCGCGCACCTGGTGCGCGATCGGAAGAACCACAGGGACAATTGAGAGGCGTCCGTCTCACCTGCTGATCGCCGGCTCGCGCGCACCGCTGCGATGAAGCTGGTTGCACCTGGTCTTCGACGAAGAAGATTCGACGAACATCACTCGATCCAGAACGAGAACTTCCTTTTAAAGTCAATAAAAATATATATGTCTACTGCGGACAATCTTTTGGAGAAGAAAGACAGCAGAAACTCAACTGTGATGTCCAACCCTAGTGGAGTGTCCTCTATGGATACCGCGATCAACCGCGGCGTGCAGCCCACATGGTGCGCTCGGTGCGCACCGCGAGGTCATCGCGGTGCAGGATGCTGTGCGGACCGTCGATGTCGAGCAGCCGGTCGAGCGCGGCGAGGTCTTCGTCGGCCAAGGCTCCAGCGACGCTGTTCCGCAAGAATTGCAGGCTTTTCACGGCGTAACGGCCAACCGCATCGCTGTGGGAACCACTGGCGTTGACGGTGATGGCACGCTCGCCTTCGACTGTGAACCCCGCGTCGGCCAGTTTCGCTCCCCAGTCGGCGCCGCGGTGGGGCACGTGGTCGGCGAGGTGGATCTCGTTCGCGGCGTGGCAGCGTTCCTCGAGGCCGGGACGGTCCGCGGGCGCACCCGTGGGCAGGAAGCGCGGAAAACCGGCGAGTTCGACGACGGCGAGCAGTCCACCTGGAGCAAGCGTGTGGTGGATGTTGCGCAGCGCGCGATCGGGGTCGGCCAGGTGGTGCAGCGCGGCCGATGCCCACACCAGATCAGGGGTACCGAGATCAGGCCATTCCGCGGCGTCGAGATCGGCTTGGAGAATGCGCACCTGCCCCGCTGCTCCTTCTGCTCCTGCCTTCTCCCGCAGGCGGTGCAGGTGTTCGGTGGAGGAGTCGACAGCGGTGACCCGCGCTTCGGGGAAGCGGGCGAGGAGGGCGAAGGTTCCGGCGCCTGTCCCGCACCCCAGGTCCACGATCTCGCGCGGAGGCTCGGTGAGGGGCAGCCAGGCGATGGCGGAGTTGATGTGCTCGGCGAGGACTTCCGCTTCCAGCTCGAGGAACTCCACTTGATCACCGATGTTGTGCTGCGCGTCGTGGCGCGGTGCGTGCTGGCTCATGCCGCCACGCTAAGCACGGCCATGCGTCGAACGCATGGTCTCTTTCCAGATGGGCAAGGAAGTGCTCGCCGGCACTGCCGGACGCGCATGGACCCCTGGTGCGGGTGGGGCGGATCAGGCCGAGGCGCGGGTGTCGTCCTCGTCGCGCCGGTGTCCGCGGCGGGCGTCGCGGTCGAAGATTCCCAGGATTTCGCAGGGTCCGCCCTCGGCACCGATGGCGTGCGGCAGCATGGTGGGGAACTCCGCGGCCTGGTTGGTCTCGACGCGGAAGCGTCGGTTGCCCAGCGCGAGGACCGCGGTTCCGGACAGCACGACGAGCCACTCCCGGCCGGGGTGCGCGCGCATGCGCGTGTGGTCTTCGGGAGGTGGTGCGGTCAGCCGCTGGCGCATGACGGTCATCCCGGGCTCTGCTTTCACGGGCCAGCGCAGCAGGTCGTGAGCGCTGTCGATCACCGGGTTGATCACGACGTCATCGGTGGCCGTTTCCACCAACTGGTCCAGGGTGGTGTTCAACGCGCGAGCCAGGATGACGAGGCTGTCCAGGGCCAAGCGGCGTTGACCGTTCTCGATGCGGCTGAGCGTGGACTGGCTGAGCCGGGTTCGGTTGGCCAACTCCTCCAGGGACCAGCCCTGCGCCACTCGCAACGCGCGGATCCGTTTGCGCACCAGGCTTTCCAACCCGTCATCTTCTTGCGTCATGGGCAAAATGTTATGCCTTCATCGCAAGGCGCAGTAGCGTCGCCGTGGAAGCCGGCAATGACCGGAACACGATCAGAAAGGGACCAGGACATGCCTGCGGCCACTGCTGCGCGCGAAACCGACTCCCTGCCGGACCGCATCGTCGATGTCGTTGTGATCGGAGGCGGTGCCGCAGGACTGAACGGAGCGCTGATGCTCGCCCGATCCCGCCGTTCGGTCGTCGTGATCGACAGCGGCACGCCCCGCAACGCACCGGCCGAGGCCATGCACGGCTTCATCGTGCTGGACGGCACCCCGCCCGGCGAGATCCTGGAGCGAGGCCGGGCGCAGGTGCGCGACTACGGGGGCCGGGTGGTCCCCGGCGAGGTGGTCTCGGCCGCGCCCGCCCCACCGTCACCCACGGGGGATGTGCGGTTCACCATAGCCCTGGCCGATGGCCGAACCATCACGGCACGCCGCGTCCTGGTGGCCACCGGCCTGCGGGACGTGCTGCCCGAGGTGCCCGGCCTGGCCGAGCACTGGGGGCGCAGCGTGGTGCACTGCCCGTACTGCCACGGCTGGGAGGTGCGCGACGAGCCGATCGGCGTCCTCGCCACCACCTCCATGTCGGTGCACCAGGCGCTGCTGTTCCGGCAGCTGACCGAGGACCTGGTCTACTTCACCCGCGGCGCCGAACTGGACGAGAGCACCCGGGAGCGCTTCACCGCCCGAGGCATCCGCATCGTCGACACACCGGTGGAGGAAGTGGTGACGGGCGAAGACGGCGGCATCACGGGGGTGCGCCTGGCCGATGGACAGGTGGTGCCCCGTCGGGTCCTCGCGGTCGCCACCACGATGCAGGCCCGCACCGAAGGATTGGCGGGTTTGCAATTGCCGATGGAGGACCTGCCCGATGGCATGGGCAGGCGGTTCGCCTCTGGCCCGGCCGGTACCACCGAGGTGCCAGGGGTGTGGGTGGCCGGGAACGCCACCGATCCGACCGCCCAGGTCGGTCCCGCTGCCGCGGCCGGCGCGCTGGCCGGCGCCAACATCAACGCTGACCTGGCTGCCGCCGACGCCGACACCGCGCTCACCGCTGCACAAAGCACCACCGCCTGATCCCCGCCCTGGGCTCCTCGGTGCCGTCAGCACGTGGTGCCGGCGGCACCGGGGAGTCCGCAACATCCTCACCTGGAGGCCGCAGACAACCGCAGCTCGAAGAGCGCTCTCGTCCGGCGAAGAGATCGAGATCATCCGCCATGGATATTCAACTATTGTGATCAAGAAGCGTAGGACGATATTTCCTTTCTTCTATCACTTCGCTCGATGAAATGCCCCATCGCGCAACGCTCTCAGTGATCTTCTGCTCCTCAAACCACCGGTGATGTCGCGGGTTGCGCTTCCCGCCACCGCATTGGCATGCAGGTTTTGCTGTTCCCCTCGTAGTGCATGAGGTGGGTGTTGCGGAAGAAGCGGCACTCGTGCTGAGCGAGATGCCAGCCAGCGGAGAGCACCACCGCTTTCGGAGCCATCGCGATGACAACGAGTTCCCGCTCCCCCGCGCTCTTCTTGATGCGTTCCAAGTGGTCGGCGATCTCGCTGCCCATCAAGGAGAATTCTTCTTCGGTCGGTTGATCACCGGGGACCTTGTCCTGGCAGTTGATCGTGTGCAGCGTGCGCACCCCGAACTGCCGGAAGTCCTTTGGTGAGAGGTGTTTGGCGGACTCGGTGAAGGCCAGCCACACCCCGACACGCCCTTCCGCTCCGCACCAGCGAATTCCTCCTGCACCGATGCAGTACAGGACTTTCTGCTGGCGAGGAGTGAGAATTCGCTTTCTTCCCCGTTCGGCTGCAGCTCGAGCAACCGCAAGTCCTCCTGACGCGGAAGGTGTGCCCCGATGGCCAGAGCCATTGGTCACAGCATGTTCGGCGCAACGGTGTACCCGGTGTCGTCACGGTCGTTGTTGATCGCCTCTTCCAGCGCGGCACCGACTTCCCGGCACGGTTCCACGACGTCGATGACCCCATCGCGAGTGCACCTCCCCAGGTCCACCCAACGAACCACGGAGTACGTCGACATGCGGCGGTTCTGCGCCGCGCCATCGATGCCGACACCCGCACCGCAAGTCCGGACACGCTCGGCATCAGCGAGCAGACCTGCGCCCACCGCGCCCGATTCACCACCATCCAGCGCGACCACCTCGACCCCGACACCCTGCACAAGCACCGGTTGGTGCTGGCCATCTCCGGGCAGGCCACGCAGTCCCTGGGGGCCAACCGCCGCCGCGGCCTGGGCTGGGTCAGCATCACCTGCACCCACGTCGAGCCGGGCGAAGCGGCCGCAACGGCTTTCCTGCAGCTGGGAGCAGCATGACCGAGTACGCGCACATCACCGTCACCTTGGACGAGCCCGTCGCCGCAGGCCGGAACTCGCCTTCCCACTTCCGGCAAGAGGTGCACAACCACGTTCCCGGTTCGGTGCTGCGGGGAGCGTTGGCCGCGGAGCGGCTCCGCCACCACGGCAACGCGATCAACACGACTCCGGAGTTCCTCGAGATCTTCGAGGGCGAGGGCAGCTTCGGGCCACTGCACTGCCTGGCCAGCCTGCCGATCCCGCTGTCGGTGCGAGTGCACAAGTACGCACCCCAGGACAACTGCCAGCAGCTGTGGTGGGACGAAGCCCTGGGCGAATCCGCGTCGAACTGCCCCAAGTGCCAGAGCCCGTTGGAACGCAGCAAGGGGCAGCCGCGCGGGAGCGTGCACACCACCACCCGCACCATGACCGCGCTGTCCACCGACGGAGTGGCGCTGGACGGCAGTCTGTTCAGCCAGCGCGCCCTGAGCACGGGCCTGCGGCTGCAGGGGTGGCTTTGCGGTGCCGCTGTGCGGTCCCTGCACCTGGACGGTTCCCCCATCACCGAGCTCCTGCTGGGCTCGCGGCGCAGTCTGCGCGGCAGGGCCACCGTCGAATTCGACACCGAGGCGGTTCCCGAGCCCGTCGAGAACGAGGGGAACGACGTGGTGCTGCGATTGGCCTCGCCCGGGGTGTTCGTCGACGACTACGGCCTGCCGAGTGCGAAACCGAGCAGCGCAGAGCTGTCCGAAGTCCTGGGTGTGCAGGTGCTGGACATCCGCGAATGGGTCCGTTGGGAAGAAGCCGGTGGCTGGCACGCGGTCAGCGGATTGCCCAAACCGGTCGAGCAGACCGTGGCTGCCGGGTCGACCTATCGCGTGCGTTGCGCCGAGAAGCCTTCCGACGAAGCACTGCGCCACCTCATGGCCCGAGGTGTCGGCTTGCGCCGCCGGGAAGGCTACGGGGGTCTCTACGCACCCACTTCCCCGCTCGGGTTCGCCGCATTCACCGGAAAAGTCGCTCCCCTGCGCCTGTACCGAGACTGGATTCCCGCTCTACAAGAACGACTCGAGGGGCTTCGGAAGGACTATGTGGACGACGGAAAAATCCACAATGAACTGAAAAAATCGACTTACCGGAATATCACGCCGAAGCGTTCCGGACGATGTTGAGCATTGACGACGCCGAGTTGTACGAAAAGCTGCTGAGGTTCCTGGAGGAGCAGTGAGGAGCGCGCTGATCCGACTCCGGTTGCGCATGTGGACGGCCGGCGGGGTCACCGCGCCGGAAGCGTTGGACGCGCCGGAGGAAACCTTACCGCTGCGTCGGGACACCACCGGGCAGATCCACCTGCCCGGCACGACAGTGGTCGGCAGCCTGCGCGCGCACTGCGAGCAATACCCGAGTTTTCAGTCCACTGGAGACCTTCCGGAGTTGTTCGGTCCACGGCCAGGAGCGAGCAACGGGCAGCGCACGGCCCCACCGGTGCAGGTCCTCGGCACCCTGTACCGCCACCGGGGCGATCCGGAGCTGGTCAAGCGAACCGCCATCGACCGGGTGCGCGGCAGCGCGGCCAACAACATGCTGCACCAGGTCGAAATGCTGCCCGCGGGTACCGAGTTCGACGTGGTGCTGCGCTGGGACGACCCGGATGAACGCTTCGATGCGTTCCTGCAGGCCCTCAGGGAGTGGCGGCCGCGTCTCGGCCGCGGGGCGAGCCGTGGTGCTGGCTTGTGCACGGTCGTCGGGTGCGGAACACGCGTCTACGACCTGTCTGCGGTGGAAGGCCTGCTGGCTTGGCTGCGGATCTCCGCTCCCGAGGACTACCCCGAGCCGGAGCCCGTCGAGGTGGACACCGCGGTGGCTCCCGTGCTCGACCTCGAGCTGGAGATCGTCGACGGTCTCCACATCGGTGCCGGGGGCCCAGCGGAAGAAGGAAGAACCAAGCCGAACACCAACCGGGTTCTCCGCCGAGGAGAGGACTTCCTCGTTCCCGGGACCACTCTCAGGGGTGTGCTGCGCTCCCGGGTGGAGTACGTCTGCCGCGTCGTTTCCGCACCGTCCTTCCCGGACCAGAGCTGCGGCTCCTGCCGCCCGTGCCGGTTGTTCGGGTTCAGCGGCAGCAGCGGGCGCGCTCGGCGCGCCAAGATCGCCGTGCACGACAGCACCATCACCGACCCGGTGCTCGAGCTGCGGCAGCACGTGGCCGTCGACCGGTTCACCGGTGGTGCCCGCGACCAGTTGCTCTACACCGATGAAGTCATCACCAGCGGCCGCTTCCGGGTGCGGGTCGAAGAGCTCGAACCGATCGACGACACCGAGCGGCTGCTGCTCGACGCCGCGCTCACCGATCTCCACGACGGTCTCGTCGGCATCGGGGCGCGCGCACCACCGCCGGTCTCGGCACGGTCCGCATCACCAGCCCGCACTGGCAGCACCCGGATCTGACCGCGCTGGCCGATCTCCTTCACGAGGAAGCAGCATGAGCACCGATTGGAACTTGTACGGCAGCGGACGCCGCCACCGCGACGAGTGGGCGCAACTGCACCAGGCCACCCGGGGCTGGGCGGCCGCGTGGGCCGACAACCGCGGTTTCCACCTGGACGCCATGCCCGCTGAACCACCGGAGACCACTCACCTGTGGGCGTGGGCGCCGGGCCGGTGGCTGCGCGCCCGCATCGACACCCCGCACTGGTGGGCGGCTCTGCTCACCCCGACTCCACCTGCATCAGCAAGTCGGTCTTCAGCATCGATGAGACCGTCCCCCGTCCTCGGGTCAACCACGTGCTGCCCTGGAGCCACCGGGACAGGCGCGTCCAGCACTACCGGTGCGGGGGCTCCAGCGATGTCCTCGGCCAGGACACCGTTCAACTCGTGCCGTTGCGCCCGACCACCGGTGTTTTCATCGGTGCTCTCGATTCCCTCCCGACCCACCTCCGCGAGCTCCTGGAGAAGTGACGATCAACCGCCCCGGTGAGCCACGATGGCGCCGTGCGGGCGGGTGCCGGGATCCACGCGGGTGTGGTGGGCCGTGACGGCGAAACCGGCCTGTTCGATCAGGAAGCTGAGGTGGTCGATCGGCCAGTAGTGCGCTGTGGTGATCGCGTGGTCGAAGGGTTCGAGCCGCGCCCCGTCGAAGAAACCGACGAGGAGTCCGCCGCCGGGTGCGAGGGCTCGGGCGAACTCCGCGAGCACCTCGGGCATGCGATCCGGCGAGAGGTGGATCAGGGAATACCAGGCGAGGATGCCGGCCAGGCTCGAATCGGCCACGTCGAGCTGCTCCGCCCGGCCCACCCGGAACCGAACACCGGGAAAGCGCCGCAGGGCGGCGTCGACGAACTCCGGGGTCGGATCGACCCCCTCGATGTCGATCCCCCGCTCGTGCAGCCAGTTCGTCCAGTGCCCCGGCCCGCAGCCGACGTCGAGGATCGAGCCGTCGGGGTGGGCGTGCGCCCAGCTGCTGATCAGTTCGCGATCAGCGGGTGCGGTCGCGTCGATGTTGCCGAGGATCCTGGTGTACTCCGCGGCCCGCGCCCCGTAGGCCTTGCTCGCGCGTTCGATCGTCACTCAGCGCATCCTCGCAGAGATCGCCGCTGGCCCCGTGCGAGCAACGCCGAGGTCGACTTCACTGGTCCTTGACACGAAAAGCGGTGCTGGCCAATTCTGACCAGCACCGCTGTTTTCCGTGTCGGAGGGGGGACTTGAACCCCCACGCCCAGTAATAGGGCACTAGCACCTCAAGCTAGCGCGTCTGCCATTCCGCCACTCCGACGCCTCGAGCCCGCCCCTTCTCGCAGGTGGCAGCCCCGCTGTGTTGTGCCTATAGGCTACCCCATGGTCAAAAGCGGGTTTCAGCCACCCCCGATTGTGCGCGCAGATGATAAAAATGCCAGGTGAGCGAGCACATCGAGGCAACACCGAGCACTGATCAGGACCACGGACTGCGGCTGGCCGAGGAAGAGGTCACCTCCCTGGCCAGCGATCTGATCCGGATCGACACCACGAACACCGGCGACCCCCGGACCCTCAAGGGCGAGCGCGCTGCCGCCGAGTACGTCGCCGGCAAGCTCACCGAAGTGGGATACGAGATCACCTACGTCGAATCCGGTGACCACCCGGGGCGCGGCAACGTCATCGCCCGCCTCCCCGGCGCCGACAGCTCCCGCGGCGGCCTGCTGGTGCACGGCCACCTCGACGTCGTCCCCGCCGACCCGTCCGAGTGGTCGGTCCACCCGTTCTCCGGCGAGGTCAAGGACGGCTACCTGTGGGGCCGGGGGGCGGTGGACATGAAGGACATGGTCGCCATGAGCCTCGCCGTCGCGCGGCGCCTCAAGCGGGACGGCATCACTCCCCCGCGGGACATCGTCTTCGCCTTCCTGGCCGACGAGGAGGCCGGCGGTTTCCACGGCGCCCAGTGGCTGGCCGACCACCGCCCCGAGCTGTTCGAAGGATGCACCGAGGCGATCAGCGAAGTCGGCGGGTACTCCGTGACCTTCAAGGACGGGGTCCGCGCCTACCTGGTGCAGACCGCCGAGAAGGGCATCCGGTGGCTCAAGCTGCGGGTGCGGGGCCGCGCCGGCCACGGCTCGATGGTCCACGAGGACAACGCGGTGTCCAAGCTGTCCGAGGCGGTGGCCAAGCTCGGCAACCACCGGTTCCCGCTCGTGCTCACCGACTCGGTCCGCGAGTTCCTCGCCGGGGTGAGCGAGCTCACCGGGTGGGAGTTCCCGGAGGACGACATCGACACCGCGATCACCAAGCTCGGCAACCTGTCGCGGATCGTGGGGGCCACGCTGCGCGACACCGCCAACCCGACCATGCTGACCGCCGGCTACAAGCACAACGTCATCCCGTCGGTCGCCGAAGCCGCTGTGGACTGCCGGATCCTGCCCGGCCGGGAAGAGGCGTTCGACCGGGAGCTCGCCGAGCTGCTCGGCCCCGAAGTGGAGCGTGAGTGGGTCGGGCTGCCCCCGGTGGAGACCAAGTTCGAGGGCCGCATCGTGGACGCGATGTCCGCGGCGCTGATCGCCGAGGACCCGGAGGCGAAGACCCTGCCCTACATGGTCTCGGCGGGCACCGACGCGAAGTCGTTCGCCCGGCTCGGCATGAACTGCTACGGCTTCGCTCCGCTCAAACTGCCGCCCGAGCTGGACTTCAGCTCCCTGTTCCACGGGGTGGACGAGCGGGTTCCGGTGGACTCGCTGCAGTTCGGGGTGCGGGTGCTCGACCGGTTCATCCGCAATAGCTGACCACCGGCGCCATCTGGTTTCATCGGAACCGGAGTTGATCTTCGCGGAGGTGCCGTGCCGTGGACGTTGCGCAGGCCATCGAGATCTACCTGGAGCACCTGCAAGCCCGGAAGCTGGCGGCGAACTCGCTGCGCGCCTACCGGCGGGACCTGGAGTCGGTGGCCGGTGAGCTGACCGAAGTCCTCGGACGCGAAGCCGGCCAGCTCCCGGTCGGCGACCTGACCCCTTCGGTGCTGCGGTCGGCGTTCGCCCGGTTCGCCGCGAGCCGGTCGGCGTCCACGGTCACCCGCGCCTGGTCGACGTGGAACGGTTTCTTCGGGTTCTTGGTGGTGGAGGGCGCGGTGGGCGGCAACCCCATGCAAGTGGTGCCGAAGCCGCGCACTCCACCGCCGGTTCCCAAGCCGCTGCAGGGCGAGGACACCCCGGAGCGGTTGCTGCGCACCGTGGCCGCCGGCAACCGGAAGGCCCGCAACCCTTGGCCGGAGCGCGATTTGGCGGTTCTGTCCACTTTGTTGTGCACCGGGGTGCGGTCCGCTGAGCTGCTCGACTTGACCGTCGGTTCGCTCGCCGGCCGGCCCGGTGACCGCCGCCTGCACGTCCGCGGCAAGGGCGGGCGCAGCCGGTCGATCCCCATCGAGGACGCGCTGGACGACGTCATCCAGCAGTACCTGCGCTCCCGGAAGCTGCGGTTCGGCGACCGGTTGCCGGGGGACGCGCCGCTCTTCGTGGACCACCGGGGGCAGCCGTTGCGCCGCGGCGGGCTGCAGTACCTGGTCCAGCAGTCGCTGCGGGCCGCCGGGGTGACCGATCGGGTGCAGCGCGGCGCGATGGTGCACGCCCTGCGGCACACCTTCGCCACCCGTCTGGCGGAGGACGGCGCGAACGCGGCGGAGATCGCCAAGCTCCTGGGGCACGCGTCGATGAACGCCAGCCAGACCTACATCGACGTCACCGCTCGGGAGCAGCGGTTGTCCGTGCGGGCCAACCGGACGCTGCGGGTCCTCGGTGAACTGTCCGCGCGCTAGCTAGCGCAGCCGTTCGAGCTCGCCGGCGACCTCGACGACCTGCTCGGCGAGTTTGCGGAGCTCCTCCGCCCCGGCTCCGTCCTGCACCGCGGTCAGGACGTCTTCGGCGGCGCAGCGCAGTTGGAACAGCCGGTCCTGCAGATCGGCGACTTCGGCCGCGGCGAAGACCACCGCGTCTTCGGGAAGACCGCCGCGCTGCACCGCGGTTCGCCGTTCGTAGGCGCGCTGCCGGCACGACTGGGCGCAGTACAGCCGGGGCCGCCCTTGGCGTCCAGAGGTTTCTATCGGTCGCCCGCACCAGGCGCAGTGCCGCACCGAACGCTGCTGTTTGCGGTCAGAGAGGACGTCCACGTCTGATCACGCTAGCCTGCCGCCCCGGGGTGCCCGCCCCGGCACACCGATCAGGCAGAGTGACATCCGTGACGTATCCCTTTCTGCTCGGTCCCAAGCCCCGCGCTTTCGCGCACCGCGGCTGGCACATCGACGACCTGGACGGAATGGAGAACTCCCGGAGCGCGTTCCGCCGCGCAGTCGAGGAAGGCTACCGGTACATCGAAACCGATGTGCGCGCCACCGCCGACGGGGTGGCGGTGGTGCACCACGACGCGACTTTGAACCGCACCACCGACGGGCGCGGCGCGATCCGGATGCTGCGCTGGGACGTCGTCCGCCAGGCGAAGATCGGCGGGCGGGAACCGGTGGCCAGGCTGGACGACGTGCTCGAAGAGCTGCCGGACACCTTCTTCAACATCGACGTCAAGGACGACCACGCGGTGGTCCCGGCACTGCGCACCATCCGCGCGCACAACGCTTGGGGCCGGGTGTGCCTGGCGTCGTTCTCCGAGCACCGGGTCCGCCGGCTGGCCCGCTTGGGCGGTGATCGGCTGTTGACCTCGCTGGGCCGGGGTTCGGCGCTCGCCTTGTGGACCGCTGCTCACTTGGGTGACTGGCCACTGCGGACGGTGGTCTCCGGGAGCGCCGCGCAGGTTCCACCGGCGGTGGGGTCGCTTCGGGTGATCGACCCGCGGTTCATCTCGCGGGCCCACCGGTGGGGATTGGAGGTGCACGCCTGGACGGTGGACGATGCCGCCGAGATGCACGCGCTGTTGGACGCCGGAGTGGACGGTTTGTTCACCGACCGCCCGGATGTGCTGCGCGATGTGCTGGTGCAGCGGGGGCAGCAGTTCCCGGGAGAACCGGTGGCCTGAGTGGAACTACGCATTGTTTCCGGTTTTCCCCCCGGGTACGGGTTGAGTCAGTACAGTCCGGTTACCCGAACCAGGTGAATTTCGGCTCCCGGAGGACGGATGAGCGTGCAGGACAGCGGGGTCTCACCGGAGGCTGCCCGGCGGAAGAAGGAACAGCGCGGCTGGTGCTGGTACGACTGGGCCAATTCGGTGTTCCCGACCTCGGTCACCACCGTTTTCCTCTCGCTCTACCTGACTTCGGTGGCCACTGAAGCGGCCAAGGCCGACACCGCCCGCAACGGGGTGGATCCGTGCCCGGGCGGCAACGCGCTCGAGCGGTGCGACATCTCCGCGTTCGGCATGTCCTTCCCCGCCGGTTCGCTGTGGGGCTACCTGCTGTCGTTGGCGACGGTGGTCCAGGTCGTGGTGCTGCCGATCACCGGCGCGATCGCCGACCGCACTCAGCGCAAGCGCACCATGCTCGGGGTCTTCGCCTTCCTCGGGGCGGCCGCCACTGCCCTGCTGGCGCTGGTCTCCGGGGGGAACTGGCAGCTCGGCGTGGTGCTGTTCGTGCTGGCCAACATCTGCTACGGCGCATCGGTGGTGGTCTACTACTCGTTCCTCCCGGAGATCGCCGATGCCGATGAGCGCGACCAGGTCTCCTCCCGCGGCTGGGCCGTCGGCTACCTGGGGGGCGGCTTGGCCCTGGCCTGCCACTTGGCGATCTACTTGGGACACGAGGCGATCGGGTTGGACAGCGGCGCCGCGGTTCGCCTGGTGTTCGTCTCCTCCGGGTTGTGGTGGGCGCTGTTCACGCTGCTCCCGTTGACGGCGCTGCGGCGGCACCGCGCGCCCGAGAGCGGCGGGGAGAGCGGCGCGTCGGTGATCACCGCGGGTTTCAAGCAGCTGGTCGGCACGTTGCGGCAGGCGCGGCACTTCCCGCTGACCCTCGCCTTCCTCGGGGCGTACTGGATCTACACCGACGGGATCTCCACCGTCTCCCAGGTGTCGGCCCAGTACGGCAGCCTGGAGCTCGAGCTGCAGCAGGAAGTGCTGATCATCACGCTGTTGATCGTCCAATTCATCGCCTACGCGGGTGGTGTGCTGCACGGGTTGCTCGCCCGCCGGATCGGCGCCAAGAAGACGATCCTGGTGAGTCTCGTGATGTGGCTGGTGGTGCTCGGTGCGGCGTACTTCGTGCAGGCCGGCCAGCAGCTGCAGTTCTACGGCCTGGCGGTGGGCATCGGGCTGGTCCTGGGGGGAACGAACGCGCTGTCCCGTTCGTTGTTCAGCCAGATGGTGCCACCGGGCAAGGAGGCCGAGTACTTCTCGCTGTACGAGGTGGGTGAGCGTTCGACTTCTTGGCTGGGGCCGCTGCTGTTCGCCGGCATCGGCCAGCTGACCGGTTCGTTCCGGTTGGCGATCATCTCGCTGATGGTGTTCTTCGCCATCGGGTTCGTGCTGGTGGCCTTGGTGCCGGTGCGGCGGGCGATCGCCGCGGTGGGCAATCCGGTGCCGAAGGTGCTGTGATGCTTGCACGCGGGTGGTGAGCGGAATACGACGACCGCCTGCGTCCGTTGCTCCGCGAAGGTGATAGGCATATCGGCGGTCATCGGTGCTCGCGGCATATGCCGGCACGCAGCGTTGTTGACCATTTCAGAACGGGATGATTACAGACTGTGGTTAAGTGATGTGGCTACTAAGCGACTCGGACCGTGATCTCGGTCCTACTTCGCCCGGTGTTCCGGGTATACCTTTGGCCGCTGTGACGGCCGGTCTGGCACTATCACCCGTTCGAATGAACCTATAGATTGCCAGTGGGATAACGCGTAACGAATGGCGTCCGACTGCATCTCTAGGGAAGAAACCGTCGTTGACGGGTGAACAACGTCACCGACGGCAACCAGAGGACAGCATCCGGGAACAGACGACGGCACGGCCGTTGTTGCACTCGGTGAGCACAAACCGCCTGGGTGCCCACCCGGGCCAAAGTGAAAGGAACCGTCATGGCCGATCGCGTTCTGCGTGGCAGCCGGCTCGGAGCAGTCAGCTACGAGACCGACCGCAACCACGACCTCGCACCGCGCCGGACGGTGCGCTACTCCTGCCCCAAGGGCCACGAGTTCGAGGTGCCGTTCTCCGATGACGCGGAACTCCCCGCCACCTGGGAGTGCCGCCTGCACGGCACTGAATCGAAGCTCGTCGACGGCTCCGAACCAGAGCAAAAGAAGTCCAAACCGCCGCGCACCCACTGGGACATGCTGCTGGAGCGGCGCACCATTCCCGAGCTGGAAGAACTGCTCAACGAGCGGCTGCAGATGCTGCGTGAACGGCGCGGAGAAGCCTGAGGAACAGCCGGTGTGAAAAGCGCCTGGGGATGGCGGCCCCGGGCGCTTCGCGTTTTCAGCGCAACAACGCCCGCACCGAGGAGAGCAGCTGGTTGCCCCGCCGCCGCAGGCCCCACTTGGTGACCCGGACCAAGGCCTCCCGGACGATCTCACCGGTCATCTTCGACTTGCCCTGCTCGCGCTCCACGAACGTGATCGGGACCTCGGCCACCGCGAAACCGGCCTCGATCGACCGCCACGTCAAGTCGACCTGGAAGCAGTAGCCCTGCGAGGCGACGCTGTGCAGCTTGACGCTCTGCAGGACTTCCCGGCGGTACACGCGGTAGCCAGCCGTCATGTCGTTGACCGGGACGCCCAGCGCCAACTTGGAGTAGATGTTCGCCCCGCGGGACAGCATCGCGCGGTACCAAGGCCAGTTCACCGTGCGTCCCCCGGGCACGTAGCGCGACCCGACCACCACGTCGGCGCCGGCCCCGTCCGGGCCGAGCATGCTCAACAGCCGCGGCAGGTCCTCGGGGGCGTGGGAACCATCGGCGTCCATCTCGACGATGACCTGGTACCCCCGGTCCAGCGCCCAGGTGAAACCAGCGACGTAGGCCGCCCCCAACCCGGCCTTCGCAGCCCGGTGCAGCACGTGCACCCGTTCATCAGCGGTGGCCATCCGGTCGGCTATCTCGCCGGTGCCGTCCGGGCTGTTGTCGTCCACCACCAGCACTTCGGCGGCGGGAACCGAGCCCAGCACGCGCTGGACTATCTGCTCCACGTTGTCCCGCTCGTTGTAGGTGGGTATGACCACCACGACCGAACTGGCAACGGCATCGCCTCCGGAGGCCTGCCGGTTCCCCATTAACTCCTCCTTGCCGGCCCGCGGCCGGCAGTCCTCGTCCTTGCTCGACTGCTCACCTGCGGCGAGGCCGCCACCAGGTGAATACCAGTGCGCCCGCACCCCCCAGCGACAACAGCCAACCCGGGACGCTGCCGAGCTTGGTCGCCAGCGTCTCGGAGGTGCGCAGCGGTACCTCCGACACGAAGTGCTCAGCGGTGAACAGACCGGTCTGGTGGTCCACGGAGCCGTCCGGCCGCACGACCGCACTGACCCCGCTGGTGGAGGACACCACCACGGCACGGCCGTGCTCGACGGCCCGCAGCTGCGCCATGGCCAGCTGCTGGTAGCTCATCTCCGAAGGCCCGTACCAGGCGTTGTTGGTCGGCACCACCAGCAGGTTCGCGCCCTGCCGCACCGCACCGGTGAACACGTCGTCGAAAGCCACGTCATAGCAGATGCCCACCCCGAGCACCGCGTTCGCGACCCGGAGCACACCGGGCTCGTCCCCGGGAACCATGTCCTGCTCGAAGCGGTCCACGAAAGGGGACACCAACCGGGCCACCGGGCGCAGGGGGATGGTCTCCGCGAACGGCACCAGGTGCTGCTTGATGTACTGCTCGCCCGCACCGGTCTCGGGGTCCCAGTGCACCACCCGGTTGCGCAGCTCCCCGTCGGCGTCGACGCCCAGACCGCCGACCGCCAGCGGCACCCCCAGTCTGCTGGCCACCGCCGAGAGCTCCGGATCGGTGCGCTCCGGCCGCCAGCTGCCCACCTGCTCGGGGAGCACCACGAAGTCCGGGCGGGGCAGCCGACCCGCCTCGACGCTCTCGGCGAGCTCACCGGCTTGCCGGATGTGGTTGTCGTGCAGCACGTCGTCGGCGTACAGCAGCCCGAGCCCCAGGTTCGGGGCGTTGCCCTGCACCACGCCCACCCGGGCGGTGCCGGCCTCCGCCTCGGTTCCCACCACCGGCCACACCGCCAGCCCGGCCAGCGCGGGAACCAGCGCGCACGCCACCGGAACAGCCCAGCCGCCACGGCCGCGCAGCCGGCTCACCAGCTGCGCCAGCCCGGTGCCGGTCAGCGCGATCGCGAACGTCACCGCAGCGGTGCCGCCCAGCGAAGCGAGCGCCAAGTACGGTCCGCTGATCTGGGTGAACGCCAACCTCCCCCAGGGGAACCCGCCGAACGGGAAGCTGGAGCGCAGCAGCTCGGCCGCGACGAACACCATCGCCATCCACAGCGGCGCGGCCGGCAACCTGCTGACCCGGGCCATCGCAGCCCCGGCGACCCCGAAGAACAACGCCTCCACCACGGCCACCGCCAGCCAAGGCCACGGGCCGAACTGCACTTCCAGGAAGTCCTGCAGCCACCCCAGCAGCGGCAGCAGGAAAGCCATCCCGAACAGCAGGCCGTAACCGAAGCCCGCCCCGGCTCGACGCCGTTGCACTGTCAGCGCGAAGACGGCGAAGGCGAGCGGGGCCGTCCACCACAACTGGCGCGGGGGCGAGCCGGCGTAGAGGACGAAGCCCGCCACGACCACCGCACCGGACCGCAGCAACGGGCCGGTCAGCTTCCCTCCGGCCTTCCTGCCTCTCGACCGCACATCGCGCTGCGCATCAGCCGTAGGGACAACCAACCCGACCAACCTTCTCGGTCTTGCAGTCCCGGTGTGACCAGGACGGAACGTACTCATCCACCGCGCGCCGACTCCGCACGCACCAGCCAAATGTACGCGCACCGGTGTCGCCGCAGGCCGAGCTCCGACCAACCGGAGGGAGAAGCCACCACGACCGCGCCAGCCGCACCCGATCTCGGCACCGCAGGAGCAGTGACGCGGCCGGCGGTCAGCCGACCAGATCGTCGTCTTCCGGCTCCCTGGTGTAGATGGTCTGGCCGCGCAGGACCGTGCGCAGACAGCGCGGCAACCGGGTCCCCGGGGCCAGGTCGGGCAGCGGCGGCACACCCGAACGCGGATCGGTCGACCAGCGCTGCACCCTGGAGTCCGGCGCCGCGACGACGAGCTCGTCGACATCCCACACCGCGTAGGTGGCGGGAGCCCCGGGCACCAGCATTCCGGTCAGCCCGTCGTCGACCCCAGCGGCCCGCCAGCCTCCCCGGGTGTGCGCCACGAACGCCGCCCGCGGCGAAATGCCGAAGCCTTCGGTGCGATGGTAGACGGCGGCGCGCACCGCACCCCACGGGTCCACCGGGGTGACCGGGGTGTCGGACCCGAAGGCCAAGGTGACACCGCTGGCCGCGAGCTTGGCGAACGGGTTGAGCTGGGTGCCGCGCTCCGGCCCGAGCCGGCGCGCGTACATCTGGTCGGGGCCGCCCCAGGCGGCGTCGAATTGCGGCTGCATCGAAGCGACCACCCCGTAGCCGGCCAGCTCGGCCGCCTGCTGCGGGTTGACCATCTCCAGGTGTTCCACCCGGTGCCGCATGCTGGCCAGCGCCGGGGTGCCCACGACTTCGGCGGCCTGCCGGAAGCCCGCGCAGACCTCGGCCACCGCGGCGTCCCCGATGACGTGGAAGCCGGCCTGCAGCCCGGCCTTCGTGCAGGCCACGAGGTGTTCGGCGATCTGCTGGGCGTCCAGGTAGAGCGCTCCGGCAGTGGTGGGGTCGTCCGCGTAGGGCTCCCGCAGCGCCGCGGTGCGCGAACCGATCGCGCCATCGACGAACAGGTCGCCGGCCAACCCGCGCACTCCCAGCTGCCTCGCCTGCTCCAGAGCGCCGAGCTCACCCCAGTAGCCGATGACCTCCGGCAGACCGCCCTGCCCGGACAGCTCCAGCAGGCTCGTCAGGTCGTCGGCACCGGAGATGTCCGGACCGGCGCATTCGTGGACGCACGCCACGCCCTGCGACGCGGCGTGCCGCAGGAACGCCAGCTGGGCCTCGCGGCGCTGCTGGGTGCTGAGCGCTTCCCGAGCTGCCCGCCGGACGTGGTGGTGCGCCACTCGGGTGAGCGGCCCGCTGTCGCTCCAGCCCTCGGCCTCCTTGGCCATCGGCGCCCGGTCGATCAAGGAGGTGGAGACGAGCGCCGAGTGCACGTCGATGCGCGACAGGTAGACCGGCGCCCCGCCCGCGGCCTTGTCGATCTCTTCCCGCGTCGGCGGGCGGCGTTCGGGCCACCAGGTCTCGTCCCACCCGTGCCCCCACACCACGGCGCCCGGGTACTCCTCGACGTAGTCCCGCAGCGCGTGCAGGAATTCGGTTAACGATGCGCAGCCGGTGAGGTCCAGGCCGTTGACCAGCAAACCGGTGGACGTCGCGTGCACGTGGGAATCGACGAACGCGGGCGCCACGAAGGCGCCCTGCAAGTCGACGACCTCCGCATCCGGGTGCAGCGCACGACCGACCTTGTCGCTGCCGACCCACGTGATCGTGCCCTGCGTCACGGCCATCGCGGTGGCATCGGCATCAGCGGGCGAGTAGATCCGCCCGCCAAGCAACAACGTTGTGTCGGACATTCCTGATGGCTTCCTGATCCAGGTGTTCAACTGCGCGGTCCCGTCGCTGAGCGCACCCAGCCACGATCGTCCTGGCGAGCTTACTCCTGAGCCTGGAGCCACCCGCGTACCGGCGACCTCAGTCCAGCCCGGAGCGCTCCTGCTGGGGTCCGGTTTGGCGGGGGAGCTGCGGCGCCACCGGCGCGTCCTCGTCGTCCTCGGTGACCGACACCACTTCACCGTCGATGACGTCGCCCCCGGCGAAGCGGGCGCCGCGGGCGTGCGGGAAGCCCCGTTCCCCGGCCTGGGCGGCTCGCTGCTCCGCCCGGCGCAGCATCCGGTCGCGCAGCACTGCGCGGATCGGCGGGAGCAACAGCAGCAGACCGGCGATGTCGCTGACGAAGCCGGGCAGGACGATCAGGAATCCGCCGGCGGCGATGAGCACGCCGTCGGTCATCTCCCGTTCCGGCGGCCGGCGCTGGAGCACCGACTCCTGGAAGGCGCGCACCGTGCGACGCCCTTCGTGGCGGAGCAGCCAGGTGCCCAGCACCGCGGCGACCAGCAGCAGCCCGATGGTGGGCAGCACACCGATCGCCTGGCCGATCGCGACCAGCACACCGAGTTCGACAACGCCGGCGATCAAGATCAATACAAGCAGGGGCACGGATTCAGACCTCTCTGTCGGCGGCTCTCCCCATTACAACGTCTCAAAAGCCGCAAATGCTCCCTGCCGGGCGAGCCTGCAGATCACAACGGCGGGTGAGCCAATAGACTGCTGCTGATGCGGGCGCGTAAGTCGAGACCACTCGTGGTGCTGCTGGTCAGCCTGGTGCTGGCGCTCGTGGTGCTGGCCAGCGACCAGTACCTGCCCGGGCTGCCGCTGCAGCCCAAGCAGCTCCCCGAGGCGGTGGTCACGCTCGGCGACAGCACGCTGTCCGGAGAAGGCGGCGGCAACTACGAGGTCGGCACCGACGGGGAGAACGGCAACTGGTGCCACCGCTCGGCCGCGGCCCCGGTGCACCAGCTGCGGCTCCCACCGCACGTGACGCGGATCAACCTGGCCTGTTCGGGGGCCAAGACGGACCTGGTCGGGCTGCACCCGCTCCCCGGGCACCCGGAGGGGTCGCAGGCCGCGCGGTTGGCCGAGGTGGCCAAGCGGTACCGGGTGACCCACGTCATCGTGCAGATCGGCGCCAACGACGACCCGGGGTTCACCGACCTGGTCACCCGGTGCGTCGAGGCCTGGGCCCGGCGCTCTGACGAGGGGTGCTCCGCGGACATCGCGGCGGAGTGGCCGCAACGGCTGGAGCGGATGCAACCGAAGATCCTGGCCGCGCTCGCGGACATCCGGACCGCCATGGACAGCTCCGGCTACACCCCCGGCAGCTACGACCTGGTCCTGCAGTCCTACGCCTCCCCCGTGGGACCGGAGATCTCGCCGGAGCTGCAGAACCTCGCCGGCTGCCCGTTCCAGACCGGCGACCTGACCTGGATCCGGGAGACCGGGGTGCCCGCCCTGTCCAAGGCGATCCGCGAAGTGGCCGAGGAGGCCGGGGCCCGGTTCCTGGACCTGTCCCGCGCCGGCATCGGTCACGAAGCCTGCACCGGTGATCCGCAGACCCGGGCCGGCGAGTGGTTCACCCGGCTGACGGTCGACTGGGAGAGCCTGGAGCACGAGGACCGCGCCCCGCACGCGATGCAGGAGTCGTTCCACGCCAACGCCGTCGGTCACGCGCAGCTCGGCCGCTGCCTCAGCGATTTCCTGAACCTGCCGGACCAGCGAGCGGTGTGCCTGCCGGACGAGAACGGCAACCTGCAGGCGGTTCCCGAGCACGCCGTCGCCGCCCAGGCCAACAGGTGACACCGCGCCCGCGGCCGGCGGCTCGACCGCGGGCGCGCTGGGACCGTCAGATCGCGGGCGGCCGGTTCTCGAACGGCGTGGACAGCACGACGGTGGTGCGGGTGGAGACCTTCGCCGCCTCCCGGATCTGCTGCAGCAGCTCCTCCAGCCCCTGCGGGGACTGCACTCGCACCCGCAGGATGTAGGACTCCTCCCCGGCCACCGAGTAGCACGACTCGATCTGCGGCAGGTGTTCGAGCCGCTGCGGGTAGTCGTCCGGCGCGGCCGGGTCGATCGGGGTCAGGGAGATGAACGCGGTCATCGGCAGACCGATCTGCTCCCCGTCCACCTTGGCGGCGTACCCCTGGATGGCGCCGCGCTGCTCCAATCGGCGAACCCGCTGGTGCACGGCCGAGACGCTCAACCCGACCCGCTCGGCGAGGTCGGTGAAGCTGCACCTGCCGTCCCGGGCCAATTCCCGCAGGATCGCCCGGTCGGTCGGTTCCAGCGGGCTGGACGTGTTCGACTCCTTCTCGCTCACGCCGGCAGCACCACCAAATCCCGCGGCTGGTTGTTGACGCGTTCCGCACCGTCCTCGGTGACGATCACGATGTCCTCGATGCGAGCTCCCCATCGACCCTCCTGGTAGATGCCGGGCTCGATGCTGAACGCCATTCCCGGCTCCAGGACGGTGCGGTTGCCCGCCACGATGTAGGGGTCCTCGTGCACGTCCAGTCCGATGCCGTGACCGGTGCGGTGGAAGAAGAACTCGCCGAAACCCGCCTCGGCGATGGGCTCGCGAGCAGCGGCGTCGACAGCCTCAGCGGTCACCCCCGGACGAACCGCTTCGAAAGCCGCCTGCTGGGCGTCCCGCAGCACCGCGTAGGTGTCGCGCACGTCCTCCTGGGCGGGCTCGCCCACGGCGTAGGTGCGGGTGCAGTCGGAGTTGTAGCCGCCGGGGACCGGACCACCGATGTCCACCACGACCACATCGCCCTTCTCGATCACCCGGTCCGAAAGCGCGTGGTGCGGGCTGGCCCCGTTCGGCCCCGAGCCGACGATGACGAAGTCGGCTTCGGTGTGGCCCTCGGCGACGATCGCCGCTTCGATGTCCGCGCCGACCTCGGCCTCGGTGCGACCGGGCCGCAGGAACTCGGCCATGCGGGCGTGCACCCGGTCGATGGCGGCGCCGGCCTGGCGGAGCGCTTCGACCTCGGCGGCGTCCTTCCGCATGCGCAGCGCGCGCAGCACCGGGCCGGCCAGCTGCTGCTCGGTCTCCGGCAAGACCGACCGCAGCGGCAGCGCGTGCAGGGCGGGCATGGTGTCGGCGATGGCCAGCCGGGCGGGCTTGGCGCCCCCGCGCCCCAGCAGGTCCCCCACCAGCGCGTGCGGGTCCTGGCCATCGACCCACGTCACGGTTTCGAGGCCGAGCGCGTCGGCGGGCACGTCGGCGTAACCGAGCTCTTCGAGTTTGGGCACCACCAGCACCGGAGTGCCGGGCCGACCGGCGGCCGGGACCACCAGTGCGCTCAATCGCTCGAACGACTCACCGGCAACCCCGATCAGGTAGCGCAGATCGGAGCCCGGGGTGATGACGAGCGCGTCGAGATCAGCAGCCGCCGCTGCTTCCGCGGCCTTGCGCAGCCGCGCCGCGAATACCGACGGATCCTGGTTGGGCGAGACGATGGCCATGACGTTCAGACTATCCCGTGGTTCGCCGCGAGCACCGCGCCCTGGCCTGAAACCGAAGCCACCAGTGGTCGAGCGGGTCGCGCGGTCCGCTATGGACGAATCGGGGAGACCGGTGGAGCGCTGCGGGGCGAGGGCATGACAAGCTAGCGACGTGCGTTCCCCGCTGATGCTCGTCGACGCAGCCGGCCTGTGGTTCCGCTCCTTCTACGCGCTGCCGGAATCGCTCACCGCCCCGGACGGCACACCGGTGAACTCGGTGCGCGGTTTCTGCGACATGCTCGCCCGGCTGATCACCGACCGGCGGCCCGGCCGGTTGATCGCCTGCCTGGACAACGACTGGCGCCCGCAGTTCCGGGTCGACCTGCTGCCCTCCTACAAGGCGCACCGGGTCGCCGAAGCGGAACCGGACGAAGAGGACGTTCCGGATTCGCTCGGCCCGCAGGTCCCGATCATCCTCGAGGTGCTGGCAGCTGCCGGGATCGCCACCGCGGAAGCCGAGGGGTTCGAGGCCGACGACGTGATCGGCACGCTCACCGAGCAGGAGCAGCGCGATCCGGTCCAGGTGGTGACCGGGGACCGGGACCTGTTCCAACTGGTCCGCAGCACACCGACCCCAGCCCGGGTGGTGTACGTCGGTGCCGGGCTGGCCAAGGCCCAGGACTACGGACCGGCCGAGCTCGCCGAGCGCTACGCGCTGTCCGCGGACCGGGCCGGCGCCGACTACGCGGACATGGCGATCCTGCGCGGCGACCCGTCCGACGGCCTGCCGGGGGTGGCCGGCATCGGGGAGAAGACCGCCGCGAAGCTGATCACGCAGTTCGGCTCCCTGGAAGCCCTGCTGGAAGCAGCGCAGGCCGGCGATCGCGGACTCACTCCTCGGGTGCTGGGCAAGCTGGTCGAGGCGGCCGAGTACCTCTCCGCCGCGCCCGGCGTGGTGCGAGTCGCGCGGAACGCTCCCGTGGTCCTGCACCGCCCCGACGGGTTCCCTCCGTCTGATGTGGACCACCAGAGGTTGCGCCAGCTGCAGCAGCAGTGGGGGCTCGGCTCCAGCATCGACCGGCTCATCTCGGCGATCGAGCGCTCCGGGCAGCCGCGGTGATCTGGTAGCGCTGGAACTCCACCGGGTCGTGAGCGCAGAAGATGTCCACTTCCGGGTGGGCGGTGGCCAGGTCCCGCAACCGCTCCTGGTTCCTGCGGCGCAGTTTCCCGTCGTACTGCATCAACCGCTCGTAGCCCCGCAGCGCGGGCGGCGCGTGCTGGGGCCGGAGCAGCTGGCCGTGCGCGAAGTAGGCGTCCCCGGCGTCCAGCAGCCACCGATCACCGGTGCGCACCGCAACCCCGGTGTGACCGCGGGTGTGCCCGAACAGCGGGACCAGCAGTATTTCCGGTGGGAGCCCCGGCAAGTCGCGAACCGCTTCGAAACCGAACCACTTCTCCCCTTCGGAACTGCTGTGCACGCTCCAATGCGGACCGTGCGCCCACTGGTGCCGCAGGTAGCGCCCCCGGTCCAAACCCAACTGCATGGTTTCGAACTCGGTGTCGTGCAAGTGCACCGTGGCGTGCGGGAAATCCGGCAGACCACCGATGTGGTCCCGGTCGAGGTGGGTCAGCACGATGTGCCGGACGTCCTCCGGTCGATAGCCCAGCTGGGCGACCTGGTGCACCGCGGTTTCCGACGGGTTCAGCTCCGGTCGGGTCATCAGCAGCCACCGCCGGGTCAGCTTCTCGTAGTCGGTGGTGATGTCCCGGGTGCCGAAACCGGTGTCGACCAGCACCAGTTCCCGGTCGGTTTCGATGAGCAGGCAGTGGCAGACCAGCCGCCCGCGGCCGAAGTCCGACTTGGCGTAGCTGATCAACCGGCCACCCCAGGGGTGCATCGTTCCGCAGTTCAAGTGATGGACCCGCATAGCACGCTCCAACTCCGCGTCGGTGCACCCCGGGTACCCGGGGGCAAGACGCTGCCATTCCCTCAGAAATTCGTGCCGCACCAGGGCAGTCGTCCGGTCCGGAACAGCTCCTCGGCCCGAGGCACCGCCTCGGCGTCGTGCACCTGGATCCGACCCGCTTCCACCATCCGCGACACCGGGTGGTCCCCCAAGTAGAGCGAAGCCAGGGTGGCGACGTCCATGCTCAACTGCGGCTGCCCGGTGCTGCGCTCGACCCCTTGCCCCGAGATCCGGTAGCAACCGGAGTTGGTCGGCAGCATGCTGTCCGCCACCTCGATGGTCACCGGCTCCGCCGATCCGAAAGCCCGCTGCTGCAAGGCGGTTTCGACGTCCACCAGCCGCAGCCACAGGTCGTCGTACGTCGCCACGGTGCGGCACTGCCGCCGGTCGGTGAGCCACAGCTCCAGCGGCTCGTCCAGCGGCCGGTCCACCACCCGCACCTGGTTGACCAGATCGATGTCCAGCAGGAAGCGCCACAGGCTCGCCGCCACAGCGCTGTCCGCGGCCTGCAGGTCGTGCACCTGCAACTGGCTCTCCGCCACGTCGAAGGCGTCTTCGATGCTCTTCGGCTCGTAGACGGCGAAACCGTCGTACGTGCCGTCGTCGGTCTGGTGCACCACGACCAGCGCCCCCGTGCTGAGCATGCCCAGCCGCGACTTCCACCACCCGTCGGTGCGCTCGATCTGGCCCGGCCGGGCCAGGACGCGGTCGCGGTAGATCTCCGGCAACACCCGGGTGGCCGCCGACAGCTCCAGCAGGTGCACCCGTCCCTTCCGCGGCACCTCGTCGCGGAACTGCGTCCGGATCCTGTTGATCTCCACCATCCGGGCCCGAGTGGCCACCCCGTATCCGAAGCGCTCGTAGATGACGGCCTCGGACGCGTGCAGCATCGCCAGCGGTTCGTTCCGCTGCCTGGCGTCGTCCAGCTGGGCGTGCATCAAGCCGGTCAGGATTCCGCGCCGAGTCCTGTCGGGCCGCACCGCCACCCCCGTGACCGCACCGGCCGGCAGCTTCCGCCCGCCCGGGACGACGACCGCGCTCGAAGTGGTCAGCGCGGTGCCGGCCAGCTCGTCGTCGACGAACGCACCGAGCACCCGACCGGTTTCGAACCTCGCCCGCAGGTGGCTCCACTGCTCGTCAGTCGACGGACGCTGCAGCACCGCGCGCAGGAAGAGGTCGTAAGCCGCGCGGAGCTCCTCTTCCTGCAGCGTCCGCATCTGGTGTCGGCCCACGCCCAGAGTGTTCCTGCTGGGTCAGCCGCTGTCGAATTTTCACTTCGGGTAGCCGACTTCGTAGATCCCCAGGGAGTCCTTGACGGTCACCGTCACCGTCTTCTCCCCGGACTCGAGGGTGACCCGGCAGTCGAACCGGTGGCCGGGCTCCACTGGCTGGTCCTCCGGGCAGCTGACCCCGGTGACCCCGTCGAGGTGGTACGAGTCGGTGAGGGTCCGCTCGATCCCCTTCTCCACCCCGGCCGCGTCGAACACCGTGCGCGTGAACCACCCCGGAGCCACGAACCCCAGGACCAGCACCACCGCCGCGCCCAGGACGACCACCGCCAGCGCCCCGAACACCCACGGCAGCGCCGAGCGCTTCTTCTTCGGCGGCACCGTGAACTCCTCCGACCCGTTCTCCCGAGCCCCCTGCGGAGCTTGCGGCGGCGCCACCGAGTAACCGATGGCCGGAACCACCCCGCCCGGCGGGCGGAACTGGGGCTGTCCCCACTGCGGTTGGTCATCTGGCGGACCGTAGGGCCCGGTCATCACTACCTCCGGAAGGAGCATCGGCGAACAGCGATACGGCCCTGCTGATCAAACCACAGCAGGGCCGCTGTTCGCGTCAACCGGGCCGTCACGCCACTCCGGCGGCCACCACCCCGCGGCGGATCGCGGTCACCGCCTTCGCCGCGGACGACCCCACCGGGTCGGCGGTTCCCATGACCTCGCGGATCTGGTCCAGCAGATCGACGACCTGCCGGCACCAGCGGACGAAATCACCGGCGGAGAGTTCGTGCCCGGCCGATTCGGATGCGATCAGCACCCGTTCCAGGGACTCCCCGCGGGCCCAGCGGAACACCGGCCAGGCGAAACCGGCATCGGGTTCGCGGGTGCGCTCCAGCTTGTGCCGCCGCTCGTCGTCCTCCAGCTCAGTCCACAACCGCCAGGTCGCGTCCAGCGCCTCGCTGACCGCCCCGGCCGGGACCTGCGGGGCCAGCAGCCCCTCCCGCCGGGACTCGTAGACCAGCGAGGAGACCACCGCGGCCAACTCGGCCGGCCCCAGGCCCTCCCAGATACCGGCCCGCAGGCACTCCGCCGCGAGCAGGTCCGACTCGCTGTAGAGCCGGGAAAGCCGCCGGCCGTGCTCGCTGACCGGCCGGTCGGGGTCGTCCAGCTGCAGATAACCGCGCTCGTCCAGCAGCGCGATGATGCGGTCGAACGATCGCACCAGGGAGTGCGTCGTGGCCGCCACCTTACGCTGCAGCTGCTCGGTTTCGCTCCGCAGCCGCTCGTGCCGCTCGGCCCAGCGGGCGTGGGTCTCCCGGTCCGCGCAACCGTGGCACGGGTGGGAGCGCAGGGCCTGCCGGAGCTCCAGCAGCTCCGGGTCGTCGGCCGCGCCGGAGCGCCGCCGGCCACGCCGCCCGGGAGCCTCGATACCCGTGTTGCGCAGGGTGGAGGCCAGGTCCCGGCGGGATTTCGGGGACCGGGTGTCCACGTGCTTGGGCAAGCGGATCTTGCCCAGCGGTTCCACCGGGGAGGTGAAGTCGGCCACCGAAAGCCGCCCGGACCAGCGGTCCTCGGTGACCACGAGCGGCCGCGGCTCCCCCATCGGCTCCACACCGGGGTCGATGACCACCGCCAGACCGGAGCGCCGGCCAGCGGGCACCGCGATCACGTCCCCCTTGCGCAGCTTCTCCAGCGACTTCGCCGCCTCCGCGCGACGGGCCTGCCGGTTCTGCCGGGCCAGGTGCTTCTCACGAGCCGAAATCCGCTTGCGCAGGTCGAAGTACTCGGCGAAATCACCGAGGTGGCAGCGCATGGCCTCGGCGTAGCCCTCCAGGGCTTCCCGGTTGCGGTCGAGCCGCCGGGACAGACCGACCACCGAGCGGTCGGCCTGGAACTGGGCGAAGGACTGCTCCAGCAGCTCCCGGGCAGCGTCCCGGCCCACCCGCTGGACCAGGTTGACCGCCATGTTGTAGCCGGGCCGGAACGACGAGCGCAGCGGGTAGGTGCGGGTGGAGGCGAGGCCCGCCACCTGCTTGGGGTCCATGCCGGGCTGCCAGAGCACCACGGCGTGCCCCTCCACGTCGATGCCGCGCCGCCCGGCGCGCCCGGTCAACTGGGTGTACTCGCCGGGGCTGAGGTCGACGTGGGATTCGCCGTTGAACTTGACGAGCCGCTCCAGCACCACGGTGCGGGCGGGCATGTTGATCCCCAGGGCGAGGGTCTCGGTGGCGAAGACGGCCTTCACCAGTCCGCGGACGAACAGCTCCTCCACGGTCTCCTTGAAGGCCGGCAGCAGGCCGGCGTGGTGCGCGGCAACCCCGCGCTCCAGCGCTTCCCGCCACTCCCAGTAGCCGAGCACCACCAGGTCGCTCTCCGGGAGGTTCGCCGTGTGCTTGTCGACGACCTCCCGGATTTCGGCCACCTCGGCGTCGGTGGTGAGCCGCAGCCCGGCGCGCACGCACTGGGCGACCGCCTGGTCGCAGCCGTTGCGGCTGAAGATGAACACGATCGCCGGCAGCAGTCCGGCCGCGTCCAGCCCGTTGAGCACGTCCACCCGGGAGGGCGGGAAGAAGCGGGGCGGCCTGGAGCCCTTCCGCTTGCCGTTGGGGCCACCGCGTCGACCGCGCTGGAAGTGCGTCTGCGTCAACCGCTGGGTCTGCCGCAGCAGGTTCGGGTTGATCTTCAGCTCCCGTCCCCGGGACTCCCCGGCGAACAGGTCGAACATGCGGGGGCCCACGAGCATGTGCTGCCACAGCGGAACAGGCCGGTGCTCGTCCACCACCACGGTGGTGTCACCCCGCACCTCCTGCAGCCACTCCCCGAACTCCTCGGCGTTGCTGACGGTGGCCGAGAGGCTGGCGATCTGCACGTGCTCGGGCAGGTGCAGGATGACTTCCTCCCACACCGCACCGCGGAAGCGGTCGGCGAGGTAGTGGACCTCGTCCATCACCACGTAGCCGAGCTGGTCGAGGCTGCGCGAACCGGCGTAGAGCATGTTCCGCAGCACCTCGGTGGTCATCACGACCACCTGGGCCTCGCCGTTGATCGAGGTGTCCCCGGTCAGCAGGCCCACCGCCGCGTGCCCGTAGCGTTCGCACAGGTCGGCGTACTTCTGGTTGGACAGCGCCTTGATCGGCGTGGTGTAGAAGCACTTCCGGCCGCTGCGCAGGGCCAGGTGCACCGCGAACTCGCCGACCACCGTTTTGCCGGCACCGGTCGGCGCGCACACCAGGACTCCGCGTCCGGATTCGAGAGCTTGGCAAGCGGTCCGCTGGAACGGGTCGAGTTCGAAGTCCAGCTCACTGATGAACTCGGCGAGCTCGGGGTGCGCACTGCGACGCGCGTGCGCCGCATACGCCTCCGCTGGGGACCGCTTGGTCGGGTTGGAACGGCTTGCAGCCACACCTCAAGGCTTTCACATCGATTGCCGTCGCGTCGCACGCCCCGCCAGGTCGGCGACGAGACTCACCTCACGACGGTCAACGCCCCGGGGTGGTTGTGCACGGTGAGCGGCAGGCGCACGGCCGGATCGCCGTCGGCGAACGCCAGCCAGCCGTTCTCCCCGCTGAGCCGCACCCGGTCGGTCTGCAAGGTGTAGACCGCGGGGTGCTCCACGTGCCGCCCGGTGCGCAAGTGGGGCAGGATCGCGGCGAAATCCCGCAGGGTCACTTCCCCGACCACCGTGATGTCCAGCAGCCCGTCGGCCGGGTTCGCGTCCGGGCAGATGGGGATCCCGCCCCCGTACCAGGAGGTGTTGCCCACCGCGACCAGCGTGGCGTCCAGTTCGACGATCGTCTCCGGGGTCTCCACCCGCAGCGGCATCGCGTGCAGCCGGGACAACTCGATCAGCAGCGCGACGTCGTAGCGCCAGTGGCCGGACAACCAGCGGAGGCGGTTCGCCCGCGCGTTGACCTGCGCGTCGAACCCGGCGCACAGCACGGTGCTGAACCACCCGCCGCCGGCGACCTTGCCCAGGTCGACCTGCTGGCGACTTCCGGAGGCGATGGCCCGCGCCGCCAGGTCGGCGGCGGCCACCGGGTCCTGCGGGATGCCGAACGCCCGGGCGAAGTCGTTCCCGGTGCCGGTGGGGACCACCGCCAACGCGGTCTCGCTGTGCGCGCACGCCTGGAGCGCCAGGCGCACGGCCCCGTCCCCTCCCGCGACCACCACGACGTCCACCCCGTCGGCCACCGCGGCGGCGATCGCAGCTTCCGCCTCGGCAGCGCTGGCGGTGACCGCCGTCCGCAGCTGGCAGACCTCGCGAAGGCTGGCGATCACTGCCCGCGCCGACGAAGCCGTGACGCCCCGCCTGGCTTCCCGGTTGACGATCAAGATACCGCGCACGGGGCAGCATCTTCGCGCACAGCGGATCTTTTGGCCACCACTCAGGTGGCTTCGTCGTGCTCCGCTGCCTTGCCGGACGAGGTGACGTCCAGCTCGGACGGCCGGTAGTCGATCTTCGACGGCTCGTCCGGGTCGAGACCGGCCATCCCCATCCCGGCCAGCTTCTTCTCCCGGCGCTTGTCGTTGAGCCGGCAGATGACCATGGCCACCCCGAACAGCGCGCTCAGCGCGAGGGCCAACGCCAGCATCGAGAACGGGTCCTGCCCGGGTGTCGCGACCGCCGCGAACACGAACAGCGCGAACACCACGCCGCGCCACCAGCTGCGCAGCTTGGCGTAGCTGACGATGCCGGCGAAGTTCAGCATCACGATCAGCAGCGGCAGCTCGAAGCTGACCCCGAAGACCAGCAGCAGCAGGAGCACGAAGTTGATGTAGTCACCACCGGTGAGGGCGGTGAAGAAGGAACCGCCACCGAAGCTGACCATGAAGGTCAGCCCCTCGGGGACCACGAAGTAGGCCAGGACTGCGCCGGCCGCGAACAGCACGCTCGCGAAGGCCACGAAGACCCGCGCGAACTTCCGCTCCTTGTCGTACAGCCCGGGCGTGATGAACGCCCACAACTGGTAGAGCCACACCGGGCTGAACAGGATCGCCCCGACCGAGAAACCGACCTTCAGCCGGAGCATGAAAACTTCGAAAGGCTTGGTCTGCAGCAGCTGGCACTGCCCGTTCGGGCTCAACCGCAGGTCAGCCGGCAGCTGGCAGTAGGGCTTGAGCAGCACGTCGCCGAGCGTCGGCAGCCCGAACGCCGAGTTGGAAAACCACCAAAACCCGAAGATGCCACCGACGACCACCGCCGTGAGGGCCACACCCAAGCGGTAACGCAGCTCGTAGAGGTGCTCGATGAGCGTCATCGTGCCGTCGGGGTTGTGCCGACGGCCCCATCGACGACGGTTCTTGTTGAATGGGTTTAGGCGGCGCAGCACACTGGCACCCACCGTAGGTTCCCGTCCAGATCAGTTCTTCTTCTCGTCGGACTGCTTTTCCTCGGGCTGCGCTGCAGCAGGCGGAGTGCTCGTCTCCCCGCTGGAGAGCTGCTGTTGCTGCTCCCGCTCGGCCTTGGCCCGCTTCGCGGCCTCCTCGTCCTCCTTGAGACCACGAGCTTCAGCCCGGAAGACGCGAGCGGACTGACCGAGCGCGCGCGCCATCTGCGGAAGTTTGCTGGCCCCGAAGAGCAGCAGCAGAACCAGGACGATGAGCACGAGCTCCCAGCCACCTGGCAAACTCATTCGGCACTACCTTTCGTGAAAGACCCCATACGACCGTCATGTTACGAGCGCCGCAGCGCGGCGGACAGGCCGCGCGCAGCTCACCGCCGCCGGCGCTCCGCGAACGCGACCCGCAGCCCGGCGCTCCGCGCCTTGAGCAATCCGGCCCGGTCCTTGATCTGCGCGACCGCCTGCTGCTGCGCAGAACGGAGCTCGCGGACCGCTTTGCCAGCGCGGACCGCCAGCACCACCAGCCCGGCCAGAGCAACGGCCACCAGCACCAGACTCAACACGTACGGCACGCAACCACTGTATCGGTTTCAGGTGACCGGAAGTTGACGTGCCCGCACCATGGCGGCTTCCGCGCGTTGACGCACTTCACCCCGCAAGGAGGCCGGGCTCAGCACCCGCACCTGTCCGCCGAGCCCGAGGAGCAACCGCACCAGCCACGCCCGGTCCCAGTAGCGCATCCGAACCCGGGCCCAGCCCTCCGGGAGTTCGGTGAGCTCCGCCACCGTGTAGTACTCGGCCACCCACCTGGCTTCCGGGGACAGCTCCAGTTCCGCGCTCGGCTGGTCCTCCGGCGGCTGGAACAGCCCCGGCGACAAGTCCTTCGGCTGGGCTTCCGACGGCGGTCGCGCGGGCTCGTCGAGGACCTCCAGGTCGTCGATCCGGTCCAGCCGGAACAACCGGACCTGCTCGGCCGACCGGCACCACGCCTCCAGGTAGGTGCGCCCGTCCACGATCAACACCCGCATCGGGTCCACGGTGCGTTCGCTGATGGCGTCCCGCGTGGCCGTGTAGTAGCGCAGCCACAGCGCCCGCCGCTGCGTGGCGGCCATCCGCACGGTCGAGCGGACCTGCGGGTCGACCGACCCCTCCCCGGTGGCCAGGCCGACCACCACCTCCGCCGGGCGGGCCTGCCCCACCGCGCTCTCCACCTTCGCCAGCGCCCGCCGGACCGCGTCGGTGTCGACCAGCCCCGGGGTTTCCGCCACCGCCTGCAACGCCACCAGCAGTGCGGTGGCCTCCACCGGCGTCAACCGCAGCGGGCGGCGCATCCCGGCGTCGAAGGTGACCGTGATCGAGTCGCCGTCGAAGGACAGGTCGATCAAATCCCCCGGCCCGTACCCGGGCAGACCGCACATCCACAGCAGTTCCAAATCCCGGCGCAGCTGCTGCTCGCTGACCCCGAAGTCGGCGGCGGCCTCCGAGATGCGGATGCCGGGGCGGCTGAGCAGGTACGGCACCAGGGCGAGCAGCCTGGGCAGTCGTTGCGCGGTGCTCGATCCCATCAGTTCTCCCCGTTGGTACTGCTCGCCCCGAGGTGCAGCTCGTGCACCGCCTTGCGCAGCGTCTCCGGTTCGACCACCACCACGTCGGGGCCGTAACCGGCGATCCAGCTGGCCGCGGCTTCCGGCTGCACCAAGTCGAGTTCCAGCAAAGATCCCTCGACCCCCGCGCATTCCAGCGGGGTGGATCGAACGGCCTTCCGGCGCAGCCCCTGGGCCCGCCCCTCAGCCGCCCAGACCCGCACCCGGGTGGGCGGCAGCCGCTGGTGCTGACCGGCGACGATCTCCAGCAGGTTCGCACCGGTCGGCCGCTGCACCTGCCCCGGAGGGCTGATCGCCACCGGCTGCCCGGCGATGCGCGACAGCCGGAAGCACCGGGTCGCCCGCCGGTCCTGGTCGTGCCCGACCAGGTACCAGTGGCCACGCCAGGAGACCACTCCCCACGGCTCCACCCGCCGGCGCTGGAGCTCGACCGCGCCGGAGCGGCGGTAGTCGAAAGCGACCACCTGACCAGCTCGGACAGCCGCGTACAGGGGCGCGAAGGCCGGTTCTGCCGTGCGCACCCGCGGTTCGACCGGGACCGCGGACCGCTCGTCCACCTCCACCCCGGCAGCTCGCAACTTCAACAGCGCCCCGCGGGCGGCCGAAGCGAATTCCGGGGAATCCCACAGCCGAACGGCCAAGGCCACCGCGGCCGCTTCGTCCGGGGCCAACTCGATGTCCCCGAGTTCGTAGTCACGCCGGGCGATCCGGTACCCGTCCGCGGTGTCGAAGACCGAATTGCGCCCGGTCTCCAGCGGGATCCCCAGGTCGCGCAGCTCGGCCTTGTCCCGCTCGAACATCCGGAAGAAGGCCTCGTCGGTCGGCGCATCGGCGTACCCGGGCACGGTCGCCCTGATGCGCTCGGCAGTCAAGTACTGGCGGGGGGACAGCAGGCACAGCACCAGGTTCACCAAGCGTTCAACACGCGCAGTGGCCACCCCGAAACTCTAGCGCCACCCCATCGGCTAAGCGGCGGAACGAACCGGGATGTCGGGGTACCGATCGCTCCACGGACGCGCCTGCTCGAGCTGGGCGGCCAGGCGGAACAGCATTCCCTCCCCGCCCAGCGGGGCCACGAACTGCATCCCGATCGGCAGCCCGTCGCCAGTCCAGTGCAGCGGCACCGTCATGGCGGGCCGACCGGTCAGGTTCGCCAGCTGGGTGTACGGCACGTACTTGAGGCTGTTGCGCGCTTGCTGCTCCACCACCCCGGTCCAGTGCAGCAGCGCCGACAGCCGCAGCGTCAGCGCCGCCTTCCCGGCGGCCCGGACCGGCGCGGCCACGCCGAGCTGCCCCACCCGCGGCGGCGGCGTGGCGGTGGTGGGGGTCAGCAGCAGGTCGTAGCGGCTGTGGAACTCGGCCAACCGGCGCGTGTGCTCGTGCCACCGGTCCAGCACGGACACGTACTCCGGGCCGGACACGTGCCTGCCGACCGCGGCCAGCAGCCTGGTGTCGACTTCGAAGCTCTCCGGGGGAGCCCCGGTGGTTCGGCGGACCTCCTCGAGGTTGGCAGCGGTCTTGACCATCCAAGCCCGCAGGAAGTCCGCGGCCAGTTCCGCGGTGTCCACCGGGCAGGCCACCGACTCCACGTGGTGGCCGAGCGATTCCAGCAGCTCCGCGGTCGCCGACAGTCCCGCGCGCGCCTCGGGGTGCGGTTCGCCGAACGCCGAATCCGCGCTGAACCCGATTCGCAGCCGACCCGGTTCCCGCCCGACTTCAGCGCTGAACGACCGCTCCGGCGCAGCGCGGTGGTACGGAGCCGTCGGGTCCGGTCCGACCAGGCAGTCCAGCGCAGCAGCGCTGTCCCGCACGGTCCGCGAGATCACCCCGTCCACCGCGGCACCGTGGAACTGCTCGGACACCAGCGGACCGGAGGGCACCAGCCCCCGTCCCGGTTTGAGGCCGAACAGGCCGCACCAGGAAGCCGGTATCCGGATCGAACCACCACCGTCGCTGGCCGCGGCCACCGGCACGATCCCGGCGGCCACCGCGGCCGCTGAACCGCCCGAAGAACCCCCCGGGGAGCGGCTGAGGTCCCACGGGTTGCGGGTGGGGCCGAAAGCCTCCGGCTCGGTGACCGGTTTGATCCCGAATTCCGGGGAATTGGTGCGCCCGAACACCACCAGCCCGGCGTCCAGCCAGCGCTGCACCACTTCGGCGGTCTCGGCCGAGGTGACGTTGCGCAGTGCCCGGGAGCCGGCGGACGAAACCGTGCCGGCCCACTCCTGCCCCAGGTCCTTGAGCAGGAACGGCACCCCGGCCAGCGGGCCGCTCAGCTCTCCGTTCGCGCGCTCCCGCGCGATCTCGGTGAAGTACCGGGTGATGGCGTTGAGCTTCCCGTTGACCGCATGAGCCCGATCCAGGGCCGCGTCGAGGAGTTCCGCAGGGGTGATTTCACCGTCGCGGACGAGCTGGGCGAGGGAGACCGCGTCGTGCTTGCGGTAGTCCAGGTGTTCCACGGTTCGCTCCTTCTGATCACCGCAGTCGGTGAGCCTAGCGGCGGGACGCGGAACCGGGAAGCGTTCCGAACGAGCTTTCTCGACGAACGCTGCGAACCGGATGGGAACGAACCGAGCAGCCCGACGCGAGCACCGCGCACGTTCGGCCAGCTGGCCCCGACCGGCGGGCGCAGCCGGCACCGCACCGAAGCGCAGGAGGAATTCCGCCCCGACCGGGGCCGGTCGGGGCGCCACCAGGTCCGGCGACCGGTCGCCGGACACCGCTCACAGGGAGTTGATCAACCGTTCCACCCGCTCGTCCACCGCCCGGAACGGGTCCTTGCACAGCACCGTGCGCTGGGCCTGGTCGTTGAGCTTCAGGTGCACCCAGTCCACCGTGAAGTCCCGGCCGGCGGCTTGGGCGGCCGCGATGAAGTCCCCGCGCAACTTCGCCCGGGTCGTCTGCGGCGGGGTGTCCTTGGCCGCTTCGATCTCGCCGTCGTCGGTGACCCGGTCGATGAGGTCCTTGCGCTGCAGCATGTCGAACAACCCCCGGCCACGCCTGATGTCGTGGTAGGCGAGGTCGAGCTGGGCGATGCGCGGGCTGGACAGCTCCAGGCCGTGCTTGCTGCGGTAGCGCTCCAGCAGCCGGTACTTGATCGCCCAGTCGATCTCCCGGTCGATCAAGGAGAAGTCCTGCTCCTCGATGGCCTGCAGCGCCCGCCCCCACAGATCGAGGATCCGGTCCGTGGTCGCGTCGGAGCCCCGGCGGTCGACGTAGTCCACCGCGCGCTCGTAGTACTCCCGCTGGATGTCCAGCGCTGACGCTTCCCGGCCACCGGCCAACCGGACCGTGCGCTGCCCGGTCATGTCGTGGCTGATCTCCCGGATCGCCCGGATCGGGTTGTCCAGGCTGAAGTCCCGGAACTGGACACCCTGCTCGACCATCTCCAGCACCAGGTTGGCCGTGCCGACCTTCAGCAGCGTGGTCACCTCGGACATGTTCGAGTCGCCGACGATCACATGCAGGCGGCGGTAGCGTTCGGCGTCGGCATGCGGCTCGTCGCGGGTGTTGATGATCGGGCGGGAACGGGTGGTCGCGCTGGACACGCCCTCCCAGATGTGCTCGGCGCGCTGGGACAGGCAGTACACCGCTCCCCGCGGGGTTTGCAGCACCTTCCCCGCGCCGCAGATCAGCTGGCGGGTCACCAGGAAAGGCAACAGCACATCGGCAATCCGGGAAAATTCACCCGATCTGCCGACAAGGTAGTTCTCGTGGCAACCGTAGGAGTTGCCCGCCGAGTCGGTGTTGTTCTTGAACAGGAAGATGTCCCCGCCGATCCCCTCGTCGGCCAACCGGCGCTCCGCGTCGGCGAGCAGGTCCTCCAGGATCCGCTCCCCAGCCTTGTCGTGCGCGACCAATTGGCCCAGGTCGTCGCACTCCGCTGTGGCGTACTCGGGGTGGGAACCCACGTCGAGGTAGAGCCGGGCCCCGTTGCGCAGGAAGACGTTCGACGAACGCCCCCACGACACGACCCGACGGAACAGGTACCGGGCCACCTCGTCCGGGGACAACCGCCGCTGCCCGTGGAAGGTGCAGGTGACCCCGAACTCGGTCTCAATGCCGAAGATCCGCCGCTGCATGCTTTCCACAGTAGGCGCTAACCGGCAGGTAGGCGGTCCGCCGTTTGGGCAGCGCGTACTGTGTTGCGGGTGGTCAATACCTTGCACAGCGTGATCGACCGAGTTCGGCGTGCTGACCGCGCGCTGTCCCAACGCAGCGCCGCCCTGCGGCCGACCATCGCAGATCCGCTGCTCAAAGCGCTGAGCACCGGGGCCGACCGGAGCGGGTTGTGGCTGGGCGCAGCTGCCCTGCTGGCAACGCGCAAGGGCCGCACCCGCCGGGCAGCGCTGCGCGGTGCCGCTTCGATCGCGCTGGTCAGCACGGCGACGAACCTGGTCGGCAAACCGCTGCTCCCCCGGCGCCGGCCGCCCGCAGACCTGGTGGCGGCCCACCGCCGGATCAACACCCCTCCGCTGTCGTCGTCCTTCCCGTCCGGGCACGCCGCTTCTGCGGCCGCGTTCACCGCCGCCCTCGCCGTGGAATCTCCGCTGCTGGGCGCCGTGGTCGCTCCGGTGGCAGCCGCGGTCGCCTACTCCCGAGTGCACACCGGGGTGCACTGGCCCAGCGATGTGCTGGCCGGCGCGGCCCTGGGCACCGGTGCAGCGCTGCTCACCCGCCGGTGGTGGCCGGTGCGCCCCGGGGCGGAGGCGGTCACCGATCGGCCGGACGTCCAGCTCCCGGCCCTGGCCGACGGAGCGGGACTGCTGGTGCTGATCAACCCGGAGGCCGGGGACGGCGCGGGCGAACCCGCGTCCTGGGCGAAGACGAACTGGCCAGCGGCTCACATCGTCTACGCCGACACCGACCTGCTCACCGACGACCTCGAACAACTGGTCCAGGAGAACGAGCCGACGGCCCTGGCGGTCGCCGGCGGAGACGGAACGACCGCGGCAGCGACCTCGGTCGCCCTCCGGCACCACCTTCCGCTCGCGATCATCCCGGCGGGGACGTTGAACCACTTCGCCAAGGACACCGGCCTCGACCTGGAGTCGGTGGCCGACGCCGTCTCCCAGGGCACCGGGATGGCGGTGGGGCTCGGCGCGGTGCGCACCGACGGCGGGACCCCGAAGTACTTCCTGAACACCGCGAGCCTCGGCAGCTACCCGGACGTGGTGCAGCTCCGGGAGAAGTGGGAACCGCGCTGGGGCAAGTGGCCGGCCGCCGCGGCCGCGCTGATCCGCGTGCTCCGCTCAGCGACCCCGCTGGACGTCACCATCAACGGCCGTCGACAGCGGGTGTGGGGGTTGTTCGTCGGCAACGGCAGGTACGCGCCGAGCGGTTCCGCGCCCGCCTGGCGTCCGGACACCGGCAACGGGAACCTAGACGTCCGGTACGTCCGAGCTGGTCGGTTCGCCCGACTCCGGGTCGTGCTGTCCGCGCTCACCGGAACGCTGCACCGCAGCAAGGTCTACACCGAACTGGTCACCGGGGAAGCCGAAGTGCAGGTGCACGGTGATCCGGTGGCTGTCGCCACCGACGGAGAAGTCGGCCCGGAGGGGACGCGGTTCGTCTTCACCGCCCGGCCGCGGGCGGTGAAAATCTACCGGAGGGGAACCGGGTCAGTCCTCCTTGGACTTGTCCGATGAGCTCTCGCCGCTCTGCGGGAGCAGTGCCTTGAGAGCCGCTCCGCGGATGCGCCGGAAAGTCCGGTGCTCACGGGACCGGTCCAGTATGGCCACCTCCAACTGGTCCACCCCGAGCTCGCGGTTGCCGTCGCCGCCCGCGGACAACGCCCGGATGGCCAGTTTGGCGGCATCGGCCAGCTCCA
>NZ_AYJW01000030.1 GCF_000497205.1 Saccharopolyspora rectivirgula DSM 43747 | reverse complement strand
GTGTGCTCTTCCGATCTCGCGGCGGGCGGGAAATACTCAAGGAGTGCCGGGAGCTGCGGGAGCGCAAGTACCCGAACGGCTTGCCCACCGGTCAGGCGGTGGCCACCACCGCCGGGAACTTGCCGGCGCGCTGGGTCATCCACCCCCCCGGGCCGGTCTACGACCCCGCCGAGGACAGCTCCGAACTGCTCGCCACCCGCAGCGATTCGCGGTAGCAGGAGGCGAGCAGTTCGGAGCTGTCCTCGGCGGGGTCGTAGACCGGCCCGGGGGTGTGGATGACCCAGCGCGCCGGCAAGTTCCCGGCGGTGGTGGCCACCGCCTGACCGGTGGGCAAGCCGTTCGGGTACTTGCGCTCCCGCAGCTCCCGGCACTCCTTGAGTATTTCCCGCCCGCCGCGGCGGTGGATGGCGCCGTCCACCCCGCCTCCGCCCAGCAGCGTCGTGTTCGCCGCGTTGACCACCGCGTCGACTTCCTGCGCGGTGATGTCGCCTTTGACCAGGGTTACCCGCATACCGGCCAGTGTTGCGGTCCGCCGCGGGACGCGCTCGTGGATCGTCGAAGAACGCGGTCAGTGCGCGCCGCCCAGCTCCAGGGCGACCACGCCGGCTATGACCAGCGCGATTCCGAACAGCTGCACCAGCGTGACCGTTTCCCCCAGGAACAGCAGGCCGATGAGCGTCACCAGCGCGACGCCGGCTCCGGACCAGATCGCGTAGACCACGCTGACCGGCAACCCGAGCTTGAGCACGCCGCCCAAGGCGATGAAGGCGGCCGCGTACCCGATCACCACGCACGCCGAGGGCACCAGCTTGGTGAAGCCCTCGGAGAGCTTCAGCGACACCGTTCCGATCACTTCGGCCAGGATCGCCCCCGCGAGCAACAGGTACGCCACCAAGCCTCCCCCGCAAAAACTAGTACATATGTACTAGTTTTCTAGCACAGCGGCGCGAACCGAACAAAGCATCGAAAGCGGGGCCGCTAGTCCTCCTTGCCCTCCTTGCCGGTCTTCCCGTCGTCCTTCTTGCCGAAGACCATCTCGGCGACCAGCACCGCCGCCCAGATCCCCGACGGGATCAGCGGCCAGAACGGCAGCAGCGAACCGGACACGACCGACGTGACGACCCAGATCGCCACCATGACGACGGTCGCACCGGCCCAGTCGCGCCACTCCTTGCCCGCCCACGCGGGCAAGGCCTTGCCCTCCTCCTTCTTCACCGGGGCGGACCGGCTCGCGGATTCGTCGACCACGGCTTTCGACGATTCCGGCAGGTCAGCGGTCAACTTCGCCAGCTCGCCCAGGGTCATCGCGGAGTACGCGGCCTGCAGCCGCTCGTCGTACTCGGTGAGCGTGAGGCGCCCCTCGTCGAAGGCCATCCGCAATCTGCCAGCGACGGCTTCTCTGTCCGCGTCCCCGGCGCGGAACGAGTCGTGGTCCGGCTGCATCACCCTGCCTCCCTAAGCACCGAGGTCCTCGTCGAGCCGACCGGACACCCTGCTCGACGCCTCGAATAGTGGCGAATATCGCAATTGTGATCGATCTCGACCGACGGCGGCCAACAGGCCCCCTCCACCAGCGCCTCCGGATCGCCGAAAAGCAGCTCCCAACAGCAACAACGGTAATCGACGCCGCCCCCGCCGAACCCCCTCTTCGCATGCTCGCCTGCCTGACCAGGACATAATTCGGGCCGAACCCAGGTGTGCGCCCACCTAGTTTCAGCTTGGGTGTTCAGCCAGAATCACCGTCTGTTCCCGACCCGGGCGCGCCCCCGTTGTTACTGATCAGTAATAGGGCGTACGCTCCCAAAACACGAACAAACGCTTCGAACAGGAGGCCGCGAGCATGGGTGCCCTGCAGCTCGTCCTGGGCCTGATCTGTCTGGCCGTGACGGCAGTCGCGGTCGTGCTGGTCGTCAGGACGGTCAGGCGGATGGTGCAGTCCATTCGCCTGGGACAGCCCGATCCGACCAGAAAAGGACCATTCGGAGCCCGCTTCGGGAACATGGTCAAGGAATTCCTCGGCCACACCCGGATGCTGAAGTGGACCCACGTGGGCATCGCCCACTGGTTCGTCATGGTGGGCTTCCTGGTCCTGAGCCTGAGCGTGCTCGAGGCTTATTTCGAGGTCTTCAACCCGGCCTTCGAAATGCCGCTGCTCGGGTCCTGGTCGGTTTGGAACCTGCTCATCGAGATCACCGGCATCGCGACCATCCTCGGTGGGCTCTGGCTGATCATCGTCCGTCAGCTCAACCATCCGCGCCGCGCCGGACGGCTCTCCAGGTTCCAGGGATCGAACTTCTGGCAGGCCTACTTCGTCGAAGCCGTCGTCGTGCTCGAGGGCATCGGCATCGTCGGACTGCGCGCGTTCAAGTACTCCTCGGACCTGTTCCACGCGCCGGCGTGGTCGGCACCGCTGACCTACGTGCTGGGCAACGCGCTGCCCGCCAGCACCACCGCGGTGACCGTCTTCGCCGCCTTCAAGATCCTCTCCGCGATGATCTGGGTGATCGTGGTGGCCAGCAACATCACCATGGGTGTGGCCTGGCACCGCTTCACCGCCTTCTTCAACATCTACTTCAAGCGGGAAGCCGACGGCGACGTGGCGCTCGGCGCGGCCAAGCCGATGATGAGCGGCGGCAAGCCGCTGGACTTCGAGGAAGCCGACCCGGACACCGACGTGTTCGGCGCCGGCAAGATCGAGGACTTCACTTGGAAGGGCTGGCTGGACTTCACCACCTGCACCGAGTGCGGTCGCTGCCAGTCGCAGTGCCCGGCGTGGAACACCGGCAAGCCGCTCTCGCCGAAGCTGCTGATCACGTCGCTGCGCGAGCACGCCTACGCCAAGGCGCCGTACCTGCTGGCCGGTGGCCGCAAGGACATGGCCGGTGACGAGGTCGGCATCACCGGCGAAGGCGCCGAGGAGCGCCTGGCCAAGATCGACGCCCTCGCCCTGGCCGAGGCCGAGCGCCCGCTGATCGGCGGCCCGGAGGAGATGGGCGTCATCGACCCCGACGTGCTGTGGTCCTGCACCTCCTGCGGTGCGTGCGTCGAGCAGTGCCCGGTGGACATCGAGCACGTCGACCACATCATCGACATGCGCCGCTACCAGGTCATGATCGAGTCGAACTTCCCGACCGAGCTCGGCGGGATGTTCAAGAACCTGGAGAACAAGGGCAACCCGTGGGGCCAGAACGCCAAGGACCGGCTGGCCTGGACCGAGGACCTCGACTTCGAGGTCCCGGTGTTCGAGGGCGAACTGCCCGAGGACGTCGAGTACCTGTTCTGGGTCGGCTGCGCCGGTGCGTTCGAGGACCGCGCGAAGAAGACCACCCGGGCGGTGGCCGAGCTGCTGCACATCGCCGGCGTGAAGTACATGGTGCTGGGCCCGGAGGAGACCTGCACCGGTGACCCGGCGCGGCGGGCCGGCAACGAGTTCATCTTCCAGATGCTGGCCCAGCAGAACGTCGAGGTGCTCAACTCGGTGTTCGAGGGCCGGGAGCCCGGCAAGCGCAAGATCGTCACGACCTGCGCGCACTGCTTCAACAGCATCGCCAACGAGTACTCGCAGCTCGGCGGCAACTACGACGTCGTGCACCACACCCAGCTGCTGAACCGGCTGGTCCGGGAGAAGCGGCTGGTCCCGGTGGCCCCGGTCGCCCAGGACGTCACCTACCACGACCCGTGCTACCTGGGTCGGCACAACAAGGTGTACACGCCGCCGCGCGAGCTGGTCGGCGCTTCCGGCGCCAACCTCCGGGAGATGCCGCGGCACGCCGACCGGTCGATGTGCTGCGGTGCCGGTGGTGCCCGGATGTGGATGGAAGAGCGCATCGGCAAGCGCATCAACCTGGAGCGCGTCGACGAGGCGCTCGGCACCGCGCCGACGAAGATCGCGACCGGCTGCCCGTTCTGCCGCGTGATGCTCACCGACGGGCTCACCTCCCGGCAGAACGAGAAGGCCGCTTCCGAGTCGGTCGAGGTGGTCGACGTGGCCCAGCTGCTGCTGTCGGCGGTCAAGCGGGGCCAGGACGGCCAGGAGGCCGGCGGTGAGGCCGAGGCGGACGGCAAGGCCGACGTCTCGACCGCGACCAAGCCGACCGGCACCACCCTGCCGGAGCAGGACAAGGAGTAAGAAGCAAGCAGCGTGCACCTGCGGTGCGGGGGCGGCTTGGCCGCCCCCGCACTTTTTTCGCCGCCGGTACCGACGCGCGGTGCCGGCTGACGGGAACGTCCCGTCCGGGGTTGGCAGGAAAGTTCCCCTCCCGCCTTCGGGGACCGGAAGCGGCCCGCCCTCCCGAGCGCCGGGCAGCCGCCCCGCCGCCCGAAAAGCTGGAGCGGGGCGTCCGGGATCCCGGGCGCCCCGCTCCAGCTCGATTCGCTCAGCTGCCCATTTCCTCCAGCGAGCGACCGTTGGTCTCCTTCAGGTAGCGGACCACGAAGAACAACGAGACGACCGCGAACGCGGCGTACACCAGGTACGTCACCGAGAGGTTCCAGTCCCGCAGCACCGGGAAGCTGACGGTGACCAACCAGTTGGAGACCCAGTTGGTCGCGGTGCCGAGGGCCAGCGCTGCGGCCCGGATGCGCACCGGGAACATCTCGCCGAGCAGCACCCACATCACCACGCCCCACGAGGCGGCGAAGAACAGCACGAACGCGCTGGCGGAGATGAGCGCGACCACACCCCACTGGAACGGCAGGTGCGCTTCTTCCCCGGTCACGACGGCGTAGCTGAACGCCCAACCGGTCACGGCCAGCGACACCGCCATGCCGGCCGAGCCGATCACCAGCAGCGGCTTGCGCCCGATCTTGTCCACCAGTGCGATGGCGATCAGCGTGCCGATGATGTTGACGATCGACTGCACCAGGGCCAGCAGCAGCGAGTTGCTCTCGTCGACGCCGACCGACTGCCACAGCGACGACGAGTAGTAGAAGATCACGTTGATGCCGACGAACTGCTGCAGCGCGGCGATGGCCATGCCGATCCAGACGATCGGCAGCAGCCCGAACTTGCCCTTCAGGTCCCGCAGGCGGGGCTTGTGCTCACCGCCCAGCGCCCGCTGGATCTCACCGATCTTCTCGTCGGGGTCGCCGGGCTCGATCCGGGCGAGGACTTCCCGCGCCTGGTCGGCTTTGCCGGCGGCGACCAGGTAGCGCGGGGACTCCGGGATCAGCGACGCGACCACCAGGTACACCGCTGCGGGCACCGCGGCCGCGGCGAGCATCCACTGCCACGCCATCAGGGGCCCGAGCTGGCCGGAGGCGCTCCCCCCGGCGGCTGCCGCCAGGCCGTAGTTCACCAGCTGCGACAGCGCGATGCCGAGCACGATCGCGAGCTGCTGCAGCGAGGAGAGCCGCCCCCGGTAGCGGGCGGGGGCCACTTCTGCGATGTAGGCCGGGGCGATCACCGAGGCGATGCCGATCGCCACACCGCCGACGACCCGCCACAGGGCGAGGTCCCACACCGCGAACGGAACCGCTGACCCGATCGCGCTGATGACGAACAGGATCGCGGCCAGCTGCATGACCCGGATGCGGCCGATCCGGTCGGCCAACCCGCCGGCGATCCCCGCGCCCACAGCGGAACCGAGCAGCGCCGCGGAAACGGTGAGCCCGGTGACCGCGGAACCAACCTGGAAATTGCTTTGAATCGCTTCTACCGCGCCGTTGATGACGGACGTGTCGTAGCCGAAGAGGAAACCACCGAGCGCGGCCGCCCCGGCGATCATCACAACGTGCCCCAAACCTGCGTCGGCGGCACGCGCACGCGTTACGGACATCGATACTCCTGCTCCCCGCCCGCGATCCGCCACTTTGCGAATCGTTTCAGCAGAGTCGGGCGTCAGACACGGTAAAACGCGCGCGGCGTGATTGGCTGCACCGATCAAGCGTGAAGCTTCTCACCCATCTGGGTGACATGGCGGCTATCACACGGTAGTTGCCCCCAGGCGCCGTTCGGTTTAACGGCGGGTGTCCACCCGGGTGAAGTTCAGGTGGGCGCGGGACGGGGTCGGCCCTCGTTGCCCCTGGTAGCGGGACCCGACCTCGCGGGAACCGTAGGGGTGCTCGGCCGGGCTGGAGAGCCGGAACAGGCACAGCTGCCCGATCTTCATGCCGGGCCACAGCGTGATCGGCAGGTTCGCCACGTTGGACAGCTCGAGCGTGATGTGACCAGTGAACCCGGGGTCGATGAACCCCGCCGTGGAGTGCGTGAGCAGGCCCAGCCGCCCCAGGGAGGACTTGCCCTCCAGTCGTCCGGCCAGGTCGTCCGGCAACCGCACGCTCTCGAACGTCGAACCGAGCACGAACTCGCCCGGGTGCAGCACGAACGGCTCGTCGTCGCGGGTCTCCACCAGCGAGGTGAGCTCGTCCTGCTGTTGCGACGGATCGATGTGGGTGTAGCGGGTGTTGTCGAAGACCCGGAAGAAGCGGTCCAGCCGGATGTCGATGCTCGACGGCTGGATCATGGCCGCTTCGAACGGGTCTATCTCGAGGCGCCCTTCATCGAGCTCTTTGCGCAGGTCCTGGTCACTCAGCAACACGCATGACAGCCTATCGGCGCCCCTGTTATGATCTACGGCGGATGCGGTGCTAAACTTGAAAGCGACAGCACCGGACCATCCGGTGATGCATGCGGATGTAGTTCAATGGTAGAACATCAGCTTCCCAAGCTGAGAACGCGGGTTCGATTCCCGTCATCCGCTCTGCAGAGCGAAAACCCCGGGCCCAAGGCCCGGGGTTTTCGCGTTCCCGGCCGAGTTCTCCCGCCCCGCGAGCGCTCCCCCTCCGGTCAGCACCCGCAGCCGCCTACCGCATCGGCGCGTGGCGCAGTCGACGAACCCCCACGGCCAGCAGACCGGCGATCAAGCCCCACAACGCGTTCACGACCAGCACCCCGACGATGGCCGGCGGATGGGCCAGCGGCCCCTGCAGTTCCCCCAGCAGGACCGGGGACAGGACCCCGCTGAGGACGATGGCGAAAACGCCGTAGGCGAGCCCGGCGAAGACGAGCGTGAGCAGCGGTTCGGCCACGCGCGTGAACCCCACCACCGCCACCCAGACCAGCGTGACGAGCGCGGTCACCGCCAACTGCGTCTGCGGCTTCCCCAAGCGCTCCGTCACCCCGACGACGTTCAGCAGCGGCCGGACGAGCGCGAACGCGCCAAGACCCAGCACCAGGAACCACTGCAGGTCCTTCAATCTGCCCATGGGGGAATGCTCGTCGACGAGGCCGGCGCGGCGCATCGGGTTTTTCCCGGACACCACCCCGATGCCACAGCTCGCCACCCCTGCCGCCCCTCGGGGGACGACGCGCACCGCCCCCAGGGGAGTCCGGCGAGGACGGGTGCGCGCCCGGGCCTCAGAACCACACGTCGGCGAGCAGCTCCATCGAACGCATCCGGTCCGCCGGGTCGTAGGTGTAGGTCACGGTGATCAGCTCGTCCACCCCGGTCGCGGCGACGAAGTCGGTGAGCTTGCGCCGCACGGTCTCCGGGGAGCCGACCGCCCGGACGCTGAGCATCGAATCGCTGAACGCCCGCTCCGACGGGGTGCCCAGCTCCTCCGGGTCCACCGGCGGCTGCAGCGGGCGGCCGCCCTTGCGGACGTCGAGCATGAACTGCTGGGTGGTGGTCCACAGCCGCTGGGCCTCTTCGTCGGTGGGCGCGACCACCACGTTGATCCCCGCCATCACGTACGGCTCGGACAGCTGCGCGGTGGGGGCTTGGGGGTCGAAGGACGACCGGTAGACCTCGATCGCCTGCTCCAGCTGCGCCGGGGCGAAGTGGGAGGCGAAGGAGAACGGCAGGCCGAGCTGGCCAGCGATGGAGGCCCCGTTGACCGTGGAGCCCAGCACCCAGAGCGGCACCTCGGTGCCCTGCGCGATGCCCGCGGTGACCGGGACGCTCTTGGCCTTGCCGCTCTTCCCGAACCAGCTGGTGAGGTCGTAGATGTTGGAAGCGAACGACTGCGGGTCCGCGCCGGAGCGGCTGAGCACCTGGGCGGTCATCGGGTCGGTGCCCGGCGCCCGCCCCAGCCCCAGGTCGATGCGCCCGGGGAAGAAGTTGGCCAGCGTCCCGTACGCCTCGGCGACGTGCAGCGGCGCGTGGTTCGGCAGCATGACCCCGCCGGAGCCGACGCGGATGCGTTCGGTGCGCGCGGCGGCCTGTCCGATCAGCACAGCGGTGGAGTTGGCGCCCAGGTGCGCCGTGTTGTGGTGTTCGGCGTACCAGACGCGGTGGTAGCCGAGCCGGTCGGCCAGCTCCGCGGCGCGCATCGATGCGGACAGGGCGTCCTGGACGGTGCTGCCCTCGGAGACGGGCACCAGGTCGAGGATGCTGATCGGAACTCGCTGCGACATGCGGGGTGACGTCCTTTCTGTCTCTGCCAAGAGAAGCAAGTCGAGCAAGTCTCGTATTTCGTGAGTCCCCTCACAGGGCCACGGCAGCTGGCGACCGGCGGCGGAGCGCGGACTGTGCCGAATGGCTCATGCGCAGGGCCGTTCCCTCGATTAACCTCATCTCGCGACGACATATAGCTCTGCGGAAATTTATTGCGGGCGCAATTTTCGGAAATCCCCTAATACACGGGAAATCACCCCCTATTACCGAAAAAACACCCCTAATCGGTATGTACTGAGCGCATTCGTTGCTATACGGTCCGAATAATCGCGCCGGTCGAAACCTGCCCACCCCGAATTGTTTCCGCAGGTCGATCGGCAGATCCGGGTTAACCGCCAAGAAGGCGGTCGACCGGTGACCGAACCTGCCGCATTACCCCGAGGAGAATCGAAAAGTGAAGACGAAGCTGCTCCGTGGTGCGCTCCTGGCTTCGCTCGTCGCAGTGCCCGCGCTGGTGTCCGGTGTCGCCGTCGAACCCGCCGCGGCGACCGGCACCCCGGCGGGGGACACCGCGCTGGAAGTTTCGGTGTCGCGCGACGGCGCGGTCCGGGAGACCAACCTCGAATGCCACCCGGCCGGCGGTGACCACCCCAAGGCCGCTGAGGCTTGCGCCCAGCTGGAAGCCGTCGACGGCAACTTCCACGCCCTCGACCAGCGCGGCGCCTCGCCCTGCACGCTGCAGTACGCCCCGGTGACCGTGAAGGCCCACGGCACCTGGAAGGGCCGCACCGTGCAGTACGAGCAGACCTTCTCCAACGACTGCGTGCGGATTTCGAAGACCGGAGCGGTCTTCGAGTTCTGATCCCGTGCGCGCCGAACCCGCCGCACCGCCCAGGGCTCCCGTGCGGAAAGGTGCTGCCACATGGAACTAGTTCGCGAAGACGTCCTGACCGGCAAATTGCGCCAACTCCTCCAGTTGGCCGGGACCGACGAAGACTTCGCGGTCGACGAATTCCACCGGCTGGTCGACACCTACGGCTGCGGGGAAATGCGCAAAGCCCTGGAAGTCGTGGGCGGCGCGGAAATCGACTCCTGACGCCGACCGGGGTCCGCGGCCGCGGACGAGGCCGCGGGCCCCGCTAGACGTCTGAGGCCAGGGCCAGTCCCGCGGTCTGCGCGGCAGCGATGCTGTCGTCCACCGCGACCACCTCCCGCCCGTGCCGGGCCAGCAGCGAAGCAGCCGTCACCGCGCGGTTCCCACCGCTGCAGTGCACCCACACGGTGCCGTCCGGGATCTGGGACAACCGGCGCGGCAGCTCCCACAGCGGGACGTGCACCGCCCCGCGCACGTGCTGCTGCCGCCACTCCCGCCGGCCCCTCACGTCCAACACCACCTCGACATCGGCCTGGCCGAGATCGGCGAACCTGGCCACCGGCAAGCTGCGCAGCGCGTTCAGCCCCGTGGCCAGCTCCTGCGGGGTGCCCACCGCAACCGCGTGGTCGACCCCGATGCGCACCAGTTCCCGGCGGGCCGCGGCCACCTGCTGCTCGTCCTCCGCGACCACCGTGACCGGTTCCCCGGGGTCCACCAGCCACCCCAACCAGGGAACCAGGGAGTTGTCCAACCCGAAGCTGACGGTGCCCGCCAGGTGGCTGCGGGCGTACCGCTGCCGGTCCCGCACGTCCACCACCAGGTATCCCGCCGCCAGCCGCCGGGCCAGCTCCGCCGGCCCCACCGGCTCCTCGACCTGCAGGCTCACCGGCGGCGGCCCCACCCGGTTGTCCTCCACCAGGCGCTGGAAGTAGCCGGGAACGGGCCCCACCCCGCTGAGCAAGTGCTCCACGAAGGCATCGGCGGAGAGGCTGAACACCGGGTTCACCTTCTTCTGCTGCCCGATCGTGCCCTGCTGGCCGACCGAGCGCGAAGCGAGGCAGAAATCGCCGGTGACGTGGGTCGGCCAGAGCTGGGCGTCGTCCGGCAGCAACCGGGCGAGCTTGTGGGCCGACTCGTGCTGCTCCCGGGCGAGCTCCTCGCTGTGCTCCGGCCCCACCAGATCGGCCCGCCCCGTGGTGCCGAACAGCAGCGAACCACCGGTGAACACCCCGACCGCCCGATCGCCCTCCTCCAGCACGTAGGCGTGGTGGTTGAAGGCGTGCCCGGGGGTGGCCACCGCGCGCAGCCTGCTGCGCAAGCCCAGCGGCAGCACCTCCCCCTCCGCCACCGGGTGGTGGTCGAAGGAAACCCCGCTGCCGGCCGGCACCCAGTACGGGGCACCGGTCAACCGGCTCAGCTCCAACCCCCCGGAGAGGTAGTCGTGGGGCAGGTGGGTTTCCAGCACCGCGGTGATCCGGGCACCGAACTGGCCGGCCACGGCGAGCACCCGGTCGACATCGCGCTGCGGATCCACCACGACCGCGGCCCCGCCATCGGCGACCACGTAGCTCCGGTCACCGAGCGAAGGCGTGGAGATCACTTCGACAGCTGGCATGGTGACTCCCGCAGAATCGGCGTGCTGCCACGGAACCACCGTCACCCGGGCGGCGCAAACGCGGACCGATCAGCCCAGCGCGGTGGCCGCGGCTGCGCCGAGCAGGGCCGCTGCCACCCCGGCGGCGAGGGAACCGCAGGCGTTGCCCGCGGCCGTCCGCCAACGACCGGCCAGCAGCAGCTGCACGGTCTCGTGGCTGAAGGTGCTGAACGTGGTCAGCGCACCGCAGAAACCGGTGGCCAACAGCGGCTGCGCGGCCCCGGGCAGTCGCGCCGACGCAGCGGTGAGGAACCCCAGCAGCAGGCAGCCGGTCACGTTGACGACCAGGGTGCCCAGCGGCAGACCGGTGCGGCTGCGCTGCTTCGCCCAGCGGTCGACCAGGAAGCGCGTCCCGGCCCCGACCGCTCCCCCGAGAGCCACCAGCAGGGAGCTCACCACCGGTCCTCCTCGACCGGGGCTCCCCGCTGCAGCACCAGCCCGGTCAGGCCGATGGCCGCCGCGGTGGCCACCAGGCAGCACAGGACGCTGCCCACCGCGAAGACGACGGCCAGCAGCGGATGGGCCCGCAGCTGGAGGACGTCGATGACGAAGGTGGAGAAGGTGGTGAAACCGCCCAGCACCCCCACGCCCAGGAACGGGCGGAGCAACCGGTGCGCCGCCCGCTGGCTGATCAGGGTCATGAGCACGCCGATGGCGGCGCAGCCGACCACGTTCACCACGAACGTCGCGGCGGGCCCGCCGAACAGCAGGGACGCTGCGTGGCGCAGCAGCGCGCCGAGCGCCCCGCCGACGGCCACCGCGGCCAGCGACTCACCGGTGCGGGGCGGAGCGTCGCGCCCCGCGGGCGGTGCAGCACCCATTCGGCCTCGCAGCGTCCTCTCCAGTGCTCCCGCGCCGCGTCCCGCGGCGGGGCAGGGCGGTCCTCGCAGCCCTGCCCGCCACGACGGTACACGGCGCGACCAGGAGCTCCGGTGGCGCGCGATCACCCGGACACGTGTCCCGCCCGCCGCGCGTTGGCCTCGATCGCCGTGCGGACGTACTCGGCGAGTCCCGGCTCGATGTCCTCGTACACGGCGGTGAACCGCTCGTCCGACACGTACATCTCGCCGAGGCCCCGGTGGATCCCGTAGTCGCAGTCGTAGCACCAGCGGGTGATGTGCTGGCGGTGCTGTTCGGCCAGCCCCATGGCGTGCTCGCCGTCCGCGGGCAGCCCGCTGCGCAGGGCCTGGGCGAACCGCTCGTGGATGTCCTGCTGCTCGGCCAGGAACCGCTGCCAGTCCTGCTTGGTGTAGCGGCTCATCCGCTGCCGGGACTGCCGGTAGGCGTCGGTGCGGCCCCACCGCTGCTCGGCTTCCGCCTCGTAGTCGTCCGGGTCGAAGTCCCCGAACAGCTCGAACTTCTCCTGCTGGGTCAGCTCGATCCCCAAGGTGTTCGCCTCCAGTTCGCGTTCCACTGCCGCGAGCATGCGCTGCAGCCGGTCGATGCGGGCCTGCAGCAGCTCGCGCTGCCGTTGCAGGTGGGCGGTGGCGTCCCCGTCGGCGAGGATGTCGGCGATCTCGTCGAGGCCGAGGCCGAGTTCCCGGTAGAACAGGATCCGGCGCAACCGGTCCAGGTCCTCGTCGAAGTAGCGGCGGTATCCGGCCGCGGTCCGGTGGCCGGGCACCAGCAGCCCGATCTCGTCGTAGTGGTGCAAGGCGCGCACCGTGACCCCGGCGAGCCGGGCGACCTCCCCCACCGTGTAGCCCGTTTCCTCCCTCTGCACGGGTCCCAGCCTGCGGCCTCACGCCGCGTGAGGGTCAAGCCGAATTCCGCGGCGACCGGTCGGTGGCCGGCTGGATCGGGTGGGCGGTGTGCAGCCGCTGCTGCGGGTCGTGCTGGGCCTTGAGCCGGGCCAGCCGCCGGTAGGTGTCCGGTTCGAACCCGGCGCGGGTCTGCTCGGCGTCGCGGGGGCCGTAGCTGAAGTTGAGCGAACGCCCGAGCGCGTGCTCGGTGAACGGCTCGAAGGCCTCGGCGTGCACCGCGCGCACCAGGTCTTCCTCGCCGGATCGGACCGGGGAGAGCACGCCGAGCGAGTAGGCCGCTCGCCGGTGGCCGACGGCGTTGGGGATCCGGGGTGGCCGGGCCAGCGCGCCGCCGAGGTGGCGCATGCTGACCACGCACATCACCGGCGCTTCCGGGCCCGTGGTCCCGGGCAGGGTGGCCAGTGCGCGCGGGTCGAGGTCGGCGAGCAGCCAGTGGTCGCTGCGGTAGGCGTGCGGTTGGTCGGGTTCGGCGAACACCGAGCCCGATTCGGCGTACGGGAGCTCGCGCAGGGTGTCCTGCAGGTGGGGGCCGAGTTCGCGCAGCGGCTGCAGCACCCGCTCGCCTTCCGCGGCGCTGCCGAGGTGGGCGAGTTGGATCTGGGCGACGTACCGGCCGCGCAGCGGCGCCGGAACCCCCTCCACGTCCGGGTACGGCAGCACGGCCACCGCCGAGGTCATCTCCTCCGGCGCGGTGCTCGTCCACTCCCGCCAGGCTTCCAGCACGTGGGGCACCTCGGCGACGTCGAAGAACAACGAGCCGCCGTAGAGGCCGGTGACCGGCACCAGCTCGATCTCCATTCCGGTGACCACGCCGAAGTTGCCGCCCCCGCCGCGCAAGCCCCAGAACAGCTCGGGCTCGCCGTCCGGGGTGACCTCGCGCAGCGAGCCGTCCACGGTGGCCAGTTCGAAGCGGCGCACGTGGTCGGCGGCGAACCCGTGGCGCCGCGCCAGCAGCCCCACCCCGCCGCCCAGGGTGTAGCCCACCGCTCCCACGCCCGGGAAGCTGCCCGACAGCGGTGCCAGCCCGTGCGGTGCGGCCGCTTCGATCACCTGCTGCCAGCTGGCCCCGGCCTCGACCCGAGCGGTGCGCGTCCGCGCGTCCACGTGGACGCCGGACATGCGGCGCGTGTTGATCAGCACCCCGCCTTCCAACGCGGTGGTGCGCCCGTGCCCGGTGGCCTGCACCGCCACCCGGGCGCCGGCGTCGGCGGCGAATTCGAGCGCGGCACGCACGTCCTGCGCCCCGGTCGCCTCGACGACCACCGCGGGCCGGTGCGGCTGCCCCAGCTGGAACCCGGTGCACCCCTGGTCGTACTGCTCGCTCCCGGGGGTCAGCACCGCTCCGCGGACGCGGCGGGCCAGCGCGTCCACGTCGAGCTTCGAAGTCCGCGTCGCATCGGGCATGTTCGCACCTTAGGAGCTGGAGCGCGCTCGAACTCCAGTCGAAGGCGCGGTGGTCGACGAGAATCCCCCGTCGGGGAGACGGCGCCGCGCGCGGCGACCGCTCAGCGGCTGGCGACTTTGCGGTAGCGGTTCACCGCGAGCGGGATGAACACCGCGATGATCACCAGGGCCGACGCGATGGTGTACGCGACCGCGTGGTGGTAGGGCCAGCTGTCCGGTGGCGGCCCGGTCACCCGGATCGGGTTCCCGTACAGCTTGCGCAGCGCATCGGCCGTGACGGTGATCGGATTCCACTCGGCCACCGCGCGCAACGGCCCGGGCATGGACTCGGCGGGCACGAACGCGGAGGAGATGAAGGTGACCGGGAACAACCAGATCAGGCCGGCGCTCTGGGCGACTTCGACGCTGCGGGCGATCAGTCCGATGAAGGCCCCCACCCAGGACATCGCGAAGGAGAACAGCAGCAGCAACAGGAAGGCCAGCACCGCTTCGGTGAAGCTGCCGCGCAGCCGCCAACCGACGATCAACCCGCAGAGGGACATGATCACCACGGTCAGCACGCTGACCGCGAGGTCAGAGCTGGTGCGGCCGAGCAGGACGGCGACCCGCGACATCGGCAGCGCCCGGAAGCGGTCCACGATGCCCTTCTGCAGGTCGTTGGCCAATCCGATCACGGTGAAGGCCGAGTTGAACGCGACGGTCTGCACGAAGATCCCGGGGATCAGGAATTCCCGGTAGGCCTCTCCGCCGAGACTGCCGCCGAAGACGTAGGCGAACAGCAGCACGAACATGATCGGCTGCGCGGTGCTGGACAGCAGGAAGTCCGGGTTGCGCTTGATGTTCACCAAGTTCCGCCAAGCGACGACGCTGCTGTCCCGCAGACTCACGGCCAGTGCGGTCACGACTCCCCCCTCCGCCGCTGCCGAGGATGCGGCGGCCGGCCCGAGGGGGCAACTCGCGGTGCGGTGCGCCGCGCCGCGGTCACGGCGCACCACCCGGTCAATTCAGCACGGAACCCCCGGCCAATTCAGCACAGGACGATCCGGTCCAGGTACGGGCTCACGCCGCGGGATTCGTGCTTCCGCGTCTGCCCGGGCGCGATCGAGAAACAACGGCTGTCCGCGCCGCGCGCCATGATCAATTTGATCCGGTAATTGCGCTTGCACTTGTTGGTCACCCAGACCGTCGTGTAAACCTTGCCCTTGGATTCTTTGTCGTGCATGCACTTCGGCGCGGTGGTTTCCCGCGGCTGCATTTCCGGAGCATCGGAAACGGCCGCTGTCGCCGGAACGCCTCCCAGCAGCGTCATCACCGCCGCCAGGAGCACCCCAGCGGAAAGAGCGCGCTTTCCAGTACGCACTTCGTCCTCCCCAGTTTGGAAAAACCCGATTTCTCGGGTCGGAACAACACGGCTACGCCGTCGCGACGTCTGCGGGCACCGCAGGAATTGTTCGGTGGTTGCAACCGAAGGAGATCCTCTCCAACGAAAATCGGAAAAACCAGATTTCGATCTCGAGTCCCACCGAAGTAGTGATCACCGCAGGAATATTCCTGTTTCGACCTCCCGCCGGAAAAAGGCGGATCGCGGCGCGGCGCTCCTGATCAGCGCTCCGAGGACGGTGCTCGAACAAGGCGGGCCCCGTTCTCGACGCGCCGTGACCGGTCCTCCGGAGACCGGGAGTCGGAGCAGGAATTTCCGCGGCCGGCAGCGGTGTTCCCCACCGGGATTCCGGGTCGGCCCGCGGCGCCGACCCGGTTTCCGCTCCCCGGTGGCCCGGGAACCTCCGGAGTGGACGGGCGCTCGGCACCACCGGACCCCGGGAGCCGCACGACCGGCTCGACTCCGGAATGGACGCCAGCGCCGGCTCCGGTGGGTGCTCCGAGACCGCACCGCGCCCGTCCCCCGGTCCACCGGGCCGAAATCACGGACATAACGAACATATCGGCCGGTCAATTAGTGATCTACATCATATTGGGTCTCGGGTGTAACGCGGGGGGAACGGCTGGCGATAACCCCAGTGACCCCGCGGTGCTGTCGGACCCCCGACCTGGCAGCATCGCGGGGCTTCCAATCTCAGCCGACCTCAGCCAGGCGTTCGCCTTCCGCACCACCCGTTGCGCTTGAAAGCACCGGCAATCCATCGCGCAGTCATTTCGCGTCTCGAACTCGGGGGGATCCAATTGGAGCTGCTCACCATCTTGTTCTGCACTCTGGTACCGGTGCTCGCAGCAAGTGCCTACTACCTGGCCGACAACAAGCAGTGAACCACCGCACCCACTGAACGGCCCATCCGCTCGACCTCGCCGCGGTCCGCCACCGAGCAGCCGCAGCACCGCCCCGACCGCGCACGGCGGAGCTGCGCGCTGTCCGCCGTGCGCGGTCACCGGCGAGCGGCAACGGGGATCACCGACCCCGCCGCGCCGCGGACCGCGGCGAGGTGAGCACGACCTGCTCGGAGTCGATCGGGCGAAGAGACCTCCGGCGAACGGTGCGCTCCGCCAGCTGTCGAAGGCCGGGCCGAGCCGACACCGCCCCCGGGAACATCGCGCGGCTCCGTGTTGTTGACTGGACCTGTGAGTGGGGAGCAGCAGAAGCGCAAAGGTCGGGTGCGGGCGCCGGAGCTCGTAGGACGCCAGTGGCTGAACACCGGGGGCGAGCGGCTCGGGCTCGCCGACTTCCGCGGCAAAGTCCTCCTGCTGGACTTCTGGACGTCCTGCTGCATCAACTGCCTGCACGTGCTGGACGAGCTGCGGCCGCTCGAAGCGGAATTCGCCGACGAGCTGGTCACCGTGGGCGTGCATTCCCCGAAGTTCGAGCACGAAGCGGACCCGGACGCGCTGGCCGCGGCCGTTGAGCGGTACGCCGTGCACCACCCGGTGCTGGACGACCCGAACCTCACCACCTGGCAGAACTACGCCGTGAAGGCCTGGCCGACGCTGGTGGTGGTGGACCCCGAGGGCTACATCGTGCACGTCGCCGCCGGGGAAGGCCACGTCGACGCGCTGCGCGAGGTGATCACCGAGGTGGTCGCCGAGCACGAGGAGCGCGGCACCCTGCACCGCGGGCAAGGCCCCTACGTGCCGCCGGAACGCCCGGACACCACGCTGCGCTACCCGAGCAAGGTGCTCGCCCTGCCCAACGGCAACCTGCTGGTCTCCGACTCAGCCAACCACTCCCTGGTGGAGCTGGAACCGGACGGGGAAACCGTCGTCCGGCGCATCGGCACCGGGGAGCGCGGCAGCACCGACGGCAGCCCGGAAACCGCCAGCTTCGCCGAACCCGGCGGGCTGACCTTGCTGCCCGAGCACATCAGCCAGCGGACCGGCTACGAAGTCGTCGTCGCCGACACCGTCAACCACCTGTTGCGCGGGGTTCGGCTCTCCGACGGCCAGGTGCGGACCCTCGCCGGCACCGGCCAGCAGTGGCGGGACGGCGCCGACAGCGGACCCGGCCGGGAGATCCCGCTGACCAGCCCGTGGGACGTGGCCTGGTGGGAGCCCGCGGGCGGCGTGGTGATCGCGATGGCCGGCAACCACACCCTCGGCTGGTACGACCCGCTCACCGGAGAAGTCCGCCGGTTCGCCGGCACCACCGTGGAGGGGCTGCGGGACGGCGCGGCCTCCGAGGCCTTCTTCGCCCAGACCTCCGGGCTCGCCGCTGACGGCGACCGGCTGTGGCTGGTCGACGCCGAGACCTCGGCGCTGCGCCGGGTCGAGCCGGCGGACGAGGGCTTCGTGGTGCGCACCGCGGTCGGCACCGGCCTGTTCGACTTCGGGCACGCCGACGGCCCCGCGGAGCGGGCCCTGCTGCAGCACCCGCTGGGAGTCGCGGTGCTGCCGGACGGTTCGGTGGCGGTCTGCGACACCTACAACGGCGCGATCCGCCGCTACGACCCGGAGTCCGACGAGGTGTCGACGCTGGCCACCGGGGTCAGCGAGCCGTCCGGGGCGACGGTGCTGGACGGCGAGCTCGTGGTGGTCGCCTCCACCGCGCACCGGCTGGAGCGGCCGGTTCCGCCCGGGGTGACCGCGCAGCTCGTCGAGGGAGCAGCCCGGCAGGTCAAGCGCCCGGCCACGGAGGTGGGCGCGGGCGAGGTCGAGCTGGCCGTGGTGTTCACCCCGCCTCCCGGCACGAAGCTGGACGAGCGCTACGGGCCCTCCACGCGGCTGGAGGTCAGCGCTTCGCCGGCCGACCTGCTCGTCGAGGGCAGCGGGGTGGGCACGGACCTCACCCGCAAGCTCGTGCTGACCGAGGGCGAAGGGGTGCTGCACGTCGTCGCCCAGGCCGCCAGCTGCACCGACGACCCCGAGGTGGAGCACCCGGTGTGCCAGCTGACCCGGCAGGACTGGGGCGTGCCGGTGAAGGTCACCGCGGGCGGCCCGCGGCGGCTGCCGCTGGTGATGGGCGGTTTGGATACGGAGCTGTGACCTCCCTGGGAGGTGAGCGCTCGGAGAGCGACAAGTAAACTTTCCGAGTGACCGATGCCAAGCTAGAGATCCAGATGCTGCATGACCGGGTCATGGTGCGGGTCTCTCAGGAATCCGGGGAACGCCGCAGCAGTGGCGGTATCGTGATCCCGGCCACGGCCCAGGTCGCCAAACGGCTGGTCTGGGGCGAGGTGTTCGGGGTCGGCAGCCACGTGCGCTCCGTGAAGGTCGGCGACCAGGTGCTCTTCAACCCCGAAGAACAGTACGAGGTCGAAGTCCAAGGGCAGACCTACTTGGTCATGCGGGAACGGGACCTGCACGCCGTGGCCAGCGAGCGCACCGAGCAGGGCACCGGGTTGTACTTGTGAACTGGCGTTGATCGACGCACCGACACAGTCGTAGTTGGCGGTGGTTCGCGCAGTCGGGCCACCCGTGCTTTCACATGCCCAGCAGCGGCAGAAGGGTGGAACGGTGCCGGAGGACAATGATCGTCGCTGGGATGCGGAGCAACCGACCGAACGCATCCACATCGATCCGGAGCTGGGGCGAGCAGCTGGCGGACCTGCTCCGGAATCCGACACCGAGCGGACGACCCGCATCCCACCGGTGGATTCCGGTGCGCCGACGCGGAGCGGCACCAGCATCAGCGGGCAACTGGATCCGGAACCCGAGGACCCGGACCTGGAGCGCACCGAGCAGCTGGCCGCGCTGCCGTCGGACTTCCCGGACCTGCCCACCCAGGCGATCCCGGCCGTGCAGGACGAGCCCGCCTACCGCGACCCGGAACCGGCCCCCGAGCCGTTGGCGGTGGACGAGGAACCCGAGCAGCCGCGGAGCGGCAAGCGCAGCCCCGCTGCGCGGGCCGGCCTGGTGGTCGGCGCGGTGGTGGCCGCGCTCGGCCTGCTCTACGTCGGCGATCTCGCGCTGACCAGCGGCCAGGTGCCGCGCGGCACCGTGGTGGCCGGGGTGGAGATCGGCGGCATGGAGCGCGCTGCGGCGGAGGCCGAACTGCGCGAGCAGCTCGGTGCGCGGCTGGACGAGCCGGTGGAGCTGCAGGCGGACAAGAAGACCGCGACGATCGACCCGAACGCGGCCGGGCTGCGGATCGACTTCGCCGCGACCGTGGAGCACGCCGGCGAGCAGCCGCTGAACCCGTTCACCAGGTTCACCTCCCTGTTCACCACGCGGGAAGTGGCTCCGGTGACCGAGGGCGACCGGCAGCAGCTGATCGAGCAGCTGAAGGGGGTCCAGCAGAAGCTGGAGCAGGAGCCGGTGGAAGGCGACATCCGGTTCGAGGGCGCCACCCCGGTCCCGGTGAACCCGATCCCCGGCCACCGGATCGACTTGGACGAGGCCGCCGACGTGGTGATCCGGGACTGGGCGAAGGAAGGCCCGGTGCGGTTGCCGCACACCAAGCAACCGGTCTCCACCACCGCTGACGGGGTGCAGGAGGCGCTGCGCGAGATCGCCGAGCCGGCGGTGTCCGCCCCGGTGACGGTGCGTGGCGAGGGGAAGGACGCGGTGTTCTCCCCCGAGGACATCGGCAAGGCGCTGCGCTTCACCCCGAACGGCAACGGCGGGTTGAAGGCGGAGCTGGACGTGCCCACCGCGGCTGACGCGCTGCTGCCGCAGCTGGAGGAGACCGTCAAGCCGAGCAAGGACGCGGAGATCGTGCTGGAGGGCAACCGGCCGGTGGTCCGCCCGTCCGAGGACGGTGTCGGCATCGACTGGGACAAGACCCTCGAGCCGGCGATGGACGTGCTCAAGCGGTCGGAGGACCGCAGCCTCGACGCGGTGTACAAGCCGGAGCCGGCGGAGTTCACCACCGAGCAGGCCAACGAGCTCGGCATCAAGGAGGTCGTCGGCGAGTTCACCACCGGTGGTTTCGAACCCGCTTCCGGCGAGAACATCCGGCGCGTGGCCGAGCAGGTCAACGGCGCGATCGTCAAGCCGGGCGAAACGTTCAGCTTGAACGGCCACACCGGCCCGCGCACCGCGGCGCAGGGCTACGTGGAGTCCGGGATCATCAAGGACGGACGCCCGGGGAAGGCCGTTGGCGGCGGCATCTCGCAGTTCGCCACCACCCTGTACAACGCGGCCTACTTCGCCGGGATGGAAGACGTCGAGCACAAGGCGCACAGCTACTACATCAGCCGCTACCCGGCGGGGCGGGAAGCGACCGTCTTCCAGAACCCGGACGGCAGCAGCGTCATCGACGTCAAGTTCAAGAACGTCTCCAACAGCGGCATCCTGATCACCACCAGGTGGACGCCGTCGTCGATCACGGTGACGCTGTGGGGCACCAAGCAGTTCGACGTGACCTCGGAGACCAGCGAGCGCACCGACATCACGCCGCCGAAGGAAGTGCCGATCCCGCCGGGCGAGCCGTGCAGCCCCAGCAACGGCGCCCCCGGTTTCACCGTGTACGACACCCGCACCATCCGGGACCTGACCACGGGCGAGGTGCGCACGGAGCGGACCAAGACGGTGTACGAGCCGCAACCGATCATCAAGTGCGACGCGCCACCACCGGCGCCGTGACGATCGACGTCCGACGGGAGGGGCCGACCGGTTTCCGGTCGGCCCCTCTTCTGCTGTGCGGCCGGTGTCCGGCGGTCGCCGGTGCGTGGCGATTAATCGCCACGCACCTCCCCGCCCCGGCTGATCCGCGGTGATCAGCGGCGATGCCGGTCGTGCGGGGCGCTGCGCCGGGCTGCTCGCTGTTGACCCGCTGCCTGTCCGTAACGAGACTTATGTCCAAACTGCACCGCAAGCAACGTTCGTTGTCCGACAGGGAGGGTCGGCGCAAGATTCTTTTTCCCCCGGGCCGCTGGATGATCTTTTCCAGCACTTCACAACCGGTGCTCCACCCCGGGTTCGTGCCGAAAACTTGATGCGTTCGCAACACACAAGTCTGGGAATACGCCCATTCGAGTGGCACCATTCGAGCACTCGCTCTTTTACTTACTAGGAGTAACACCGTGGCGCGTCGGAAAGCACTGCGAACGATGGCTTCGTTGCCGGCCCTCGTGCTGGCCATGGCGGTAACCGGCTGTGCCGAACCCACCACCGGCGGAGGTGGCACGGCGGACGGCGGTGTCGAGGTGGTCGAAGAGGGCTACCTCACCACCTGCACCCACCTGGACTACAAACCCTTCCAGTTCCACGACCAGGGCAAGATCGTGGGATTCGACGTGGACCTCGTCGACGCCATCGCCCGAGAAATGGGGCTGCAGCAGAAGATCCAGGACACCCCGTTCGAAGGCATCCAGTCCGGCGAAGTGCTCAACACCCGCCAGTGCGACGTCGCTGCCGCGGCCATCAGCATCACCCCCACCCGGGAGGAGAACTTCGACTTCTCCGACCCGTACTTCGAAGCCACCCAGGCCCTGGTGGCCAAGAAGGGGTCCGGCATCCGCAACCTGGCCGACCTGCGCGGCAAGCGAGTGGGTGTGCAGCTGGCCACCACCGGCGAGCAGTACGCCAACGAGAACAAGGACGCCAACGGCTACGAAGTCGCCCAGTACGAGGACCTGCCGCTGATGGTGAGCGCGGTGCAGACCGACCAGGTCGCCGCCGCCATCAACGACAACAGCGTGCTCGCCGACTTCGTCAAGAACAACCCGGAGCTGGAGATCGTCAACGAGTTCTCCACCGGGGACCAGTACGGCATCGGTGTCGCCGAGGGGAACACCGCGCTGCGCGAGCAGATCAACCAGGCGCTGCAGAAGATCAAGGACAGCGGCGAGTACGACCAGATCTACCAGAAGTGGTTCGGCACCGCGCCGCAGTGATCCCCAGCCGTCACCTGTTCGGGCCGGGCCAGCAGTCCCGGCCCGAACACTGACCAGGAGCGAAGAACCGATGGCAACTGACATCGCCCAACCCAGACCGGGCCTGGGACGGCGGAAGCGGGAACGGATCAGCCGCGGGGTCCAGTACGCGGTGCTGGTCGTGGCGCTGGTGCTGCTCGCCGTGCTCGCCGACTGGAACTCCATCGCCCGCGCGTTCTTCAACGTCGAAGTCGCGGCGGCCCAGTTCCCCGACGTGCTCACCACGGCGCTGCTGAACACGATCGTCTACACGGCGCTGGGCTTCGGCTTCGGCCTCGGCCTCGGCATCGTGCTGGCGCTGATGAAGATGTCCTCGGTGGCGCCGTACCGCTGGATCGCCACCGGCTACATCGAGCTGTTCCGCGGCCTCCCCGCCCTGCTGGTCTTCATCGCCCTCGGCTACGGCGTCCCGCTGGCCTTCCAGCTGCGGTTCAACAACTACTCCACCGTGATGCTGGCGCTCGGCCTGGTGGGCGCCGCCTACATGGCCGAGACCATCCGGGCGGGCATCCAGGCGGTGCCCAAGGGCCAGGTGGAAGCGGCCCGTTCCCTGGGCATGTCGCAGTCGCGCACGATGATCACGGTGGTCATGCCGCAGGCCTTCCGGATCATCCTGCCCCCGTTGACCAACGAGCTGATCCTGCTGACCAAGGACTCCTCGCTGATCTACCTGCTCGGGTTGGCCAGCAGCGAGTACGAGTTGGCGAAGTTCGGCCGGGCAGCGCTGAACGAGTACGCCTCGATGACCCCGCTGCTGGTGGCGGGCCTGTGCTACCTGATCATCACGATTCCGCTGTCGCGCCTGTCCGACCTGCTGGAGCGCAAGTACGGCGGCGGCGCCCGCACCAAGGGAGGGGCCACGGCATGAGCGATGTGGTGATCGAGATCTCGGGGCTACACAAGTCCTTCGGCCACCTGGAGGTGCTGCGCGGCATCGACCTGCAGGTCGACCGCGGCGAGGTGGTCTGCATCATCGGCCCCTCCGGGTCCGGCAAGTCGACCCTGCTGCGCTGCGTGAACCTGCTGGAGGAGCCGACGTCCGGCAAGGTCGTGGTCAACGGCACCGAGCTGACCGACCCGGACTCGGACCTCGACGCCGCCCGCCGCCAGCTCGGCATGGTCTTCCAGCAGTTCAACCTGTTCCCGCACCTGGACGTGCTGAACAACCTCACCGTGGCCCAGCGCAAGGTCCTCAAGCGGGACAAGGGCGAAGCCGAGCGGATCGCCCGGGAGAACCTCACCAAGGTCGGGCTGCTGGACAAGGCCTCGGCCATGCCGGCCCAGCTGTCCGGCGGTCAGCAGCAGCGGGTGGCCATCGCCCGGGCCCTGTCGATGAACCCCAGCGTGATGCTCTTCGACGAGCCCACGTCCGCCCTGGACCCGGAGCTGGTGGGCGACGTGCTCGGGGTCATGCGGGAGTTGGCCGACGAGGGCATGACGATGCTCGTGGTCACCCACGAGATGAGCTTCGCCCGCGAGGTGGCCGACCGGGTGCTGTTCATGGACGGCGGCGTCATCGTCGAACAGGGCCCGCCCAGCGAGGTGATCGCGGCTCCCAAGCAGGAGCGCACCCGCAGCTTCTTGGCCCGGGTGCTGGATCCGGCGCACGTCGATCCGGTTTCCGAGTGACCGTCCACCAGCTGTGACGCACCGGTACCAGGCGGTGGAAGCGGCCGCCCGGTACCACTCTCCGGGCACATCCTGGCGTTTTTCGCAACCTCAACCCCGCTTCCGGCGTCTTCCCGCAGGGGAGCAGTTGATCGACTACGTTCCCAGTGGATCAACAGGCCGAGAGTTGGGGGACTGGCGTGGCGGTCAAGCCGAAGAACAACAGCAGTCCGGGGAGCGAGGCCGAGCAACAGCTCGACGAGCTGCTGCGGCTCGGCAGGACCGAACCCGCTGCCTACCCGCTGGACGCGCTCGGCGACCAGTTCGATCCGCAGCGGGTGGTGCGCGGCGAATTCCTCACCCGGCGACTGCTCGAATCCCTGGAAGAGCCCGGCTGGCGCCCGTTCGGTTCCCGGCGAGCTGGCCAGCAGCCGGTCATCGCCATCGAGGACACCATCATCACCGGCGAGGTGAACCTGCGCGCGACCGAGCTGCCCTACCTGCTGGAGTTCACCCGCTGCCGCTTCGACACCGCACCCGACCTGCGGCAGGCCACCCTGTCCGGGCTGGTGTTCACCGAGTGCAAGCTGCCCGGGATGCAGGCGCGCAACTTGCGGGTCGGCAGCGACACGGTGCTGCGGCGCTGCAAGAGCACCGGCGTGCTCAACCTCGCCGACGCCGACATCACCGGCTCGTTGACGCTGGACGACAGCGAACTGGAGAACCCCGAGGGGCGGACGATCCACGCCGACCGGTTGACGATCGGCGGCGCGCTGCTGGCCCAGCGCGTCAAGGCCACCGGGCAGATCCGGATCCCGGGGGCCGACGTGGCCGGCAACCTGAACTTCTCCGGGGCCACGTTGGAGAACCCGGGCCAGCAGGCGCTCAACGCCACCGGCATCCAGGTCGGCGGGAGCATGCGCTTCGACGTGGAGCGGGGGGTCTCCTTCTCGTGCACCGGACAGCTCCGCTTGGCCAGCGCGCACATCGCCGGCGACCTGCGGATGGGGCGGGCGGAGCTGCGTCCCGGCGACCAGCCGTGGAACGAGAGCGAGTCCACCCAGGACGACCCGATCAGCACGCTCGTGCTGGACCGCGCCGAGATCAACGGTGATGTGCGGCTCAACCACGGGTTCCACAGCACCGGCACCGTCCGCATGACCAACGCACGCCTCGGCGCGGACCTGCGGATGACCTCCTGCCGCATCGACGTGGGCTGGATCGGGCCACCGGCCCAGGCCATCGAGCACCCCCGCCGGGCACTGCACCTGGACAGCACGCAGATCGCCGGCAACCTGATGGCCACCGGCGCGGTGCTGCACGGCGAGCTCCGCATGACCGACGTGCGGGTGCAAGGAAGTTTCACGTTGAACAAGGCGGTGGTCTACAGCCCGCGCACCGATGCGGTGCAGGCCAGCCGGGTCACCGTGGGCAGCAACCTGGACTGCCGGGAGGCCGACATCACCGGCTCGTTCCAACTGCAGGGCGGGCAGGTCGGGGCCAACCTGGACCTGCGGGCCACCCACCTGACCAAGCCGGCCTGGCACCGGCACAAGATGACCTACAAACCGGCCCTGGACCTGCGGGGCACCACGATCGCCCGCGATCTGGTCTGCGCCGCCGGGAGCCGGGAGTTCCGGGCCGAGGGCGAGATCCAGCTGCGCCGCACCTCCATCGGCCGGCAGGCCAACTTCACCGACTGCGTGCTGGGCGACGTGGCCTCCCGCAACGCGATCAACGCGTTCGGGCTGTTCGCCCAGGAACTGACCCTGCTGCCGAAGGAACCGCCGCAGGGGCGGGTCCTGCTGCGGCAGGCCTCCTGCGAGCTGCTGGCGGACAAGGACGTGCTGTGGCAGGCCAAGGGCGGCGTGGACGTCGAGGGGTTCTCCTACGACAACTTCAGCCGCCCGATCGAACCCACCGACAAGGAGCGGGTCCAGGAGCGCTTGGAGTGGCTGCGGGTCAACTCCCGGGGGCGGTACCAACCCGGGCCCTACGACCAGCTGGCGATGGTCTTCCGCAGCAACGGCTGCGAAGAGCACGCGGTGATGGTGATGATCGAGAAGCAGCGGCGGCGCTACCAGGCGATCGCGGCCGAAACGCGGCCGGTGCTGCGGTGGCCGGTGCAGCTGTGGAGCCTGCTGCAGCGGGTCACGGTCAGCTACGGCTTCCGGCCGGTGCGCGCCCTGACCTGGATCGTGGTGCTGACCGCGGCCGGCACCGCCTGGTTCCACCACCACCCGCTGGAGCCGATCAACGAAGAGGACAACCCGGTGTGGAACCCGTTCCTGTACACAGTGGACCAGTTGGTGCCGATCATCAACCTGGGCCACGACCAGATGTGGCGGGCCACCGGGGGCTCGCAGTGGATAACGGTGGCGCTGATCGCCGCCGGGTGGATCCTGGCCACCACCGTGGCAGCCGGTATCACCCGCGCGCTGCGCCGGGAACCGTGACGCTCACGCGAACGGCCCCAGTTTCCGCGGCAAGCAGGTGATTTTCCGGTCAACAGGCCGATTTTCGTGCTAGATCGGATGAGCCGTCGGCTGATCCGATCAGGAGGTCCACGTGGAAATCGGTCGGCTAGCCAGAGCAGCTGGAGCCCTCGCCGTCGCGCTGGGGACCGGACTGGTCCCCGCAGCGCACGCCGCGGAACCGCTGGAGTACGTGGCCCTGGGGGATTCGGCCGCGGCCGGCCCGCTCATCCCGCCCCCGGCAGGGCATCCGCTGTGCCTGCGCTCCGGCACCAGCTACCCGCAGGTGGCGGCCGAGCTGCTGGGCGCCGAACTGACCGACGTCACCTGTTCCGGGGCGGAGATCGAGGACTTCTCCGAACCGCAGTACGGGCTGGTCCGACCGCAGTACGAGGCGCTCCGCCCCAGCACCGACCTGGTCACGGTGACAATCGGGGGCAACGACGTCGACCTGGTGCAAACGGCGGTGGGCTGCCTGAACCTGCTTCCGGAGCCGTTCGGGCGCTCCTGCGCCGACGAGCTGACCGAGGACGGGGACGTCCTGGCCGACCGGATCAACGCGCTGGCCGATGAATTCGACGAGGTGCTGGCGGAGATCTCCCGGCGGGCACCGCGGGCGGAGATCTACGTGGTCGGCTACGCGACCTACATCCGGGACGGCGGCTGCTACCCGCACCAGCCAATGTGGGCCCGGGACGCCACCTACATCCAGGCCAGTGTGGACAGGCTCAGCGCGGTGTTGCGGGAGCGGGCGGTCGAGCACGGGGCCGAATTCGTGGACCTGGCGCCGGTGAGCGAGGGGCACGACGTGTGCGCCCCGATCGGCGAGCGCTACATCGAGGGCGTGCTGCCCACCTCGCTGGCCGCCCCGCTGCACCCCAACGACAAGGGGATGACGGCTTTCGGGCACGCCGTGGCGGAGGCGATCCGCTCCGCGAGCTCGAACACCGCGGCCGACTGACGGCGCGGGCTCGGTGCGGGAGCCGTTCGACCGGGACGTTCCCGCCCCCCGCCCGGTGCTCGGGTCAGTTCTGCCCGAGCAGCGTCGCCAACCGCGGCGAGTAGGTGTGGTCCAGCACCAGCGAAGCCGCCCCGACGGCCCCGGCGTCTTCCCCGATGAGCGCCGTCTGCACCTGCACCGGCCGGACCTCCCAGGCCGGCGCATTGGCCCGCAGGACCTTCGCCACCCGCTCGACCACCAGGCCGGCGACGTGCCGCAGCGCGGGGCCGCCGAGCACGATGCGGTCCACGTCCAACAGCCCCACCAGGCCCGCCAAGCTCTGCCCGAGCCGAGTGGCCGCCTGCCGGAGCACCCGCAGCGCAGCGGTGTCCCCGGCCGCTGCGCGGCGCGCGAACTGGTCGTAGGCCCGCTCGGGGCTCTGCTCGCGCGAGTCGCCGCCGGCGGCCCACCAGTCCGCCAGCATCGCCGGGATCGAGCAGTAGGCGTCCAGGCAGCCCTTGCGCCCGCAGCGGCACTGCCGGTTGCCCCCTCCGTTGAGGTGCCCGATCTCCCCGGCGTTGTTGGTGACCCCGCGGTGCACCCGGTCGCCGAGCACCAGCCCGGCACCGACCCCGGAGCCGAGGTACACGTAGACGAAGGAACCGGCCCGCTGGGCACCGCCCGCCCAGCGCTCCCCTATCGCCGCGGCCGTGGCGTCGTTGTCCAGCACCACGTTCAACTCGATCCGCTGCTGCAGCGCGTCCGCGAGGGCGACGTCGGCCCAGCCGGGCAAGCCGGGTGGGGACAGCACTTGGCGGCGAGCGGTGTCGATCGGGCCGGGCACCGCCAGCCCCACGCCCAGCACCCGGCCGGGATCCACCGCGGATCGGCGCACCAGCTGCTGGTAGGTCCGGTGCAGCGCGTTGAGCACCGTGTTCGGGGTGGCTTCGCGGGGCAGTCGGCGCCGGCTGCGCACCCGGACCGTTCCGGCCAGGTCCAGCAGGACGCCGGTGATCACCCCGGGATCCAGGTGCAGGCCGATCGCCGAGTACGAGTTCGGGGCGATCTTCAGCAGCACGCGGCGTTTGCCCCCGGTCGAGGGCGCCCGCCCGTTCTCGGTGACCAGCCCCTCGTCCATCAGCGCGCGCACGATGTTGGACATGGTCTGGGCGGTCAGACCGGTCTTCTGCGCCAGTTCCACCCGGCTGATCTCCCCGTGCTGCCGTATCGCGTCGAGCACCACGGCTCGGTTGAACCCGCCCACCCTCGGCAGATTTGTTCCCTGCCAGGACTCCATCGGCAGCTCCTCGGCGCAGCTGAATCCGGCGAGATCGCCAACTTGTTCCAAGTACTGGAATTAAGCCGTCATAGAGTGTGATCTAACTCTCAGCACGAGTGCAACCGCCGCCCGTGGGTGAGCAGGAACCGCGCGCGTCCGAACGGCCGGTCGCGCGCTGCGACGTCCGGAATCCTGCGAAGTCGGGCGGCTTCTTCACCTTTTCCATCACCGGCTCGAGGAACCACCCCGGGAGACCCCTGACATTCCTCACTGCGCGTGATGACAGATAGCGCTATCGAGAACACTTTTCCCCTGATGTGATGATCACGGTGTCCGTGATCATCAGTCGGCGTTCTGCCGGCCACGAATCGAACGGGGGGCGCATGCGCAACACCACGCGCGTTCTGGGGGTCACCGCAGCCATCACCGCACTCCTGACCGCAGCAGCACCCGCTTCGGCCGAACCGGCACCGTTCGCAGTCCCGAGCGAGTACGCCGACCAGCGCATCGACTGGCAGCCCTGCTTCGACGAACCACCGCCCCAGTTGCCACCGGGCGGCGAACGCCTGGAATGCGGCACGCTCACCGCGCCGATGGACTGGCACAACCCGGACAACGGCAAGGAAATCCGGATCGCGGTCAGCCGACTGCGCCCGGAGGGCACCCAGAACGCGCGCGCCCTGTTCACCAACCCCGGCGGCCCCGGCGGCGCAGGACTGGAAATGCCGCTGGGCTTCCTGTTCGACGGACGCGACGAACTGGCCGCCCACTTCACCATCTACGGCATCGACGTGCGCGGAACCGGGAGGAGCACAACGGTTTCCTGCGGACCGCAGGAGAACGCGCCCAGCTTCGACGTCAAGGACCGCAGCCCGCAGAACGTCCGCGCGATCCTGCACCACACCGAGGAATTCGCCGAGTCCTGCGCCCAGCACAGCGGTGAACTGGGCAGGTACGTCAACACCGAGCAGACCGTTGCCGACCTGGACCTGCTGCGGCGGGTGGAGGACCACGACCGGATCAACTGGTACGGGGTGTCGGGCGGAACCTGGCTGGGCGCCCACTACGCCACCTACTTCCCGCGCGCGGTGGATCGGATGGTGTTGGACTCGAACACCCAGTTCACCGGCAGCTGGCAAGAAGTCTTCGCTTGGCAGCCAATGGCTTTCGAACGCCGCTGGCGCGAGGACGTGCTCCCCTGGCTCGCCGCGCACGACGACCAGTACCAGCTGGGGAGCAGCCCGCGCCAAGTCCAGTTCACAGTGGACCAATTGCGGGAGGGCTTGAAGCGGCAACCGCTGCCCACCCCGCAGGGACCGCTGGACCACAACGCGCTGGACGCCCTCCTCGTCCAAGCGATGTACAGCAAGTCGCTGTTCCCCGAGCTCGGCGAGGCGCTGCGCGCCCTGCGCGCGGAGACCGACCTCGAGCTGGTCGCCGAGCGCCTGGCCGCGACCAGGGCCAGGTTCGTCCCGATGCAGACCGACCCGGCGGACAGCCAGGCGGCCACCATGTTCGCCATCCGCTGCAACGACACCGAATTCCGCGGTACCCCCGACTCCGTGGCGGCCTGGTCGCAGCTGCAGGGGCAGATGTTCCCGCTCTACGGCTACCACACGATCGTCCAGCCGTGCCTGTACTGGCACGGGCAGCAGGCGCAGCTGAAACGCCCGGACGGGAAGGGAGTTCCGCCGGTGCTGATGCTGCAAGCGGAGAAGGACCCGGCGACCGCCTACGAAGGCGCGCTGATCGCCCACCGGGAGTTCGCCAACTCCCGCCTGGTGACCGTGCGCGGCGAAGGCGACCACGGGGTCTACGGCGCTGGGAACGGTTGCGTGGACGACGTCGTCGTGGAGTACCTCATCGACAAGCAGGTGCCGGCGGGGGACATCTCCTGCCCCGGCGGAGAGCTGCCCGGGGTCGACGTCCGCGACCAGCGGTCCGGCCTGCTGGACAACCTGCTGGAGCTGCAGGACTTGCTGTGACGGGCGGTGGGTGGCGAAGCGCTTCACCACCCACCGCGGGTGGCGGTCACCGGGTCACCGCCACGGGTTCTCCTGGGCTTGCCGAAGGGATGGCAGTTCGGTGTCTTCGCCGTCCCCGGTCTCGTCCTCCTCGGCTCTCAGGGAAATGAACACCGCGACTATGGCCACCACGGACAGGGCGAGCATCGCCAGGTTGGCCATGGCACACCTCCCGGTTCGCCACCTTCCGCCCGTTTTGGGCGGATTTACCGGTTGGACGTACCAAGTGTCCTCCTGGTTGCCTGGCGGCGACCGCTGATCGCGCACGGGGTTTAGCCGGCGGACCACCGTGGTACCGGGAGACAGCAAAACGGCGCTCCCCCGAAAGAACTTCGTCTTCCCTGGGGGAGCGCCGCACGTCCGCGCAACAATCAGGGGGTGACTGACCCGGACGGGCAGATCGCCGACCTTCCCACGCCGATCAGCAATTCCACCCGTCCGGGCGTCGCTCGGTCAGAGACCGAGACGCTTCTTCAGAGCGGCCAGCTCGTCCTTCATCGAGGCCGGCAGCGCGTCGCCGATCTTGTCGAACCACTCCTCGATGAGCGGGATCTCGGCCTTCCACTCCTCGTCGTTGACCGCCAGCGCGGCGTTCACGTCCTCCTCCGGGGTCTCCAGCCCGGACAGGTCGAGGTCCGCGGCCGAGGGGACGCGGCCGATCGCGGTGTCGTGGGCGGAAGCCTTGCCCTCGATCCGCTCGGTGATCCACTTCAGCACGCGGGAGTTCTCGCCGAATCCCGGCCACAGGAACCGGCCGTCCTCGCCGCGGCGGAACCAGTTGACGTAGTAGATCCGCGGCAGCTTGCTGGCGTCGGTCTTCTGGCCGATGTTCACCCAGTGCTGGAAGTAGTCGCCGACGTTGTAGCCGAGGAACGGCAGCATGGCCATCGGGTCGCGGCGGACCTCACCGACCTTGCCGGCGGCGGCAGCGGTCTTCTCCGAGGACAGGGTGGCGCCGAGGAACACGCCGTGCTGCCAGTCGAAGGCCTCGCTGACCAGCGGAACCGTGGTCTTGCGGCGGCCGCCGAACAGGATCGCCGAGATCGGCACGCCCTTCGGGTCGTCCCACTCGGGCGCCAGGATCGGGCACTGCGACATCGGGGTGCAGTACCGCGAGTTCGGGTGGGCGGCGGGCTCGTCGGAGTCCGGCGTCCAGTCGCGGCCCTTCCAGTCGATGAGGTGCTGGGGGTCGCCCTCCATGCCTTCCCACCACACGTCACCGTCGTCGGTCAGCGCGACGTTGGTGAAGATGGAGTTGCCCTTCTCGATGGTCTCCATCGCGTGCGGGTTGGTCTTCCAGTTGGTGCCCGGAGCGACGCCGAAGAAACCGGCCTCCGGGTTCACCGCGTACAGCCGGCCGTCCTCGCCGAACCGCATCCACGCGATGTCGTCACCGAGGGTTTCGACCTTCCAGCCCGGGATGGTCGGCCGCAGCATCGCCATGTTGGTCTTCCCGCAGGCGGACGGGAACGCGGCGGCGACGTAGTAGACCTTGTTCTCCGGGGAGATCAGCTTCAGGATCAGCATGTGCTCGGCGAGCCAGCCCTCGTCCCGGGCCATCGCCGAGGCGATCCGCAGCGAGTAGCACTTCTTGCCCAGCAGCGCGTTGCCGCCGTAGCCGGAGCCGTAGCTCCAGATGGCGCGCTCCTCCGGGAAGTGCGTGATGTACTTGGTCTCGTTGCAGGGCCAGGGGACGTCCTCCTGCCCCGGCTCCAGCGGAGCACCCACCGAGTGCAGCGCCGGCACGAACTCGCGGTCCTCACCCAGGCGTTCGAGGACCTTCGAGCCCATCCGGGTCATGATGTGCATCGACACCACGACGTACTCGGAGTCGGTGATCTCCACACCGAGCTTGGGGTCCTCGGCGTCCAGCGGCCCCATGCAGAACGGGATGACGTACATCGTGCGACCACGCATGCAGCCCCGGTAGAGCTCGGTCATGGTCGCCTTCATCTCGGCCGGGTCCACCCAGTTGTTGGTGACACCGGCGTCCTTCTTCTCGCGGGTGCAGATGAACGTCCGTTCCTCGACCCGGGCGACGTCCGAGGGGTCGGAGGCCGCGTAGAAGGAGTTGGGCTTCTTGTCCAGGCGGACGAAAGTGCCCGCTTCGACCAGGCGGTCAGTCAGTCGTTTCCATTCCTCCTGCGAACCATCGCACCAAACCACCTGGTCTGGCGTGGTGAGTTCAGCGACCTCGCGCACCCACGCCAGCAGGCGCTCGTGCTTGGTCGGTGCCTGGTCGAGACCGGGGATGGTCGTTGCGGTCATCGCGTCGTGTCTCCTGACTGGGCGCCACAGCCCGGATTCGCCACCAACGGGAGTTCCCGCTGGGTTTTTCAGGGAATACTTCACCCGGCTCACCAGTGAGCCGAGAGCGGAAGGGGATATCCCGAGGCTAACGGCAGCGGCCTGCGGAAATGGAGATCAGCATTGTTTCTTCTCTCACAGGAACGATAAGGGAATCGATTAAGTTTGCCCGTTGAATCATCTGCAGCGGAAATTCCGCATTGCGGGCCCGCGTCGAGGCCGAGAATTTCCGGCGAACCAGCTCCACCGGACCGGTCGATCAACACGCTCCGTGACCGGGCGAGCAGCGCTCCGGCACTCAGCGCGACGGGCAGCAGACCACTGCACAGTGGACTCGAACTCGCGGGCGGCGATCCCCTTCGAACTCGCGGGCGGCGATCCCCTTCAGACCCAGTGCAGGTCACCGCCGGCAGGGCCGATCTCCGGGCCGCGCTGCTGCGGCCGCTGCTCGTCCCTCGGCAGCTCCGGTTCCCCCAGGTCCCAGGTGAAGTCGTCGGTGCCGACCGGTGCGGCCGGAGCGTTCTGCCCACCGGCGACGGACCCCCGTTCCACCACCGTCCACTCCCCACCACCGACGTGCTGGGACACCGTCACGTCCCCGGTTTCGGAAATCCGGACCACTTGATCGGCGGTCCGGTCCCCGTCCACATCGGTGATCAGCAGCGTGCTGCGCTCGGTGTTGACCACCGCGGTGTCGGGGCGCCCGTCCTGATCGGTGTCTTCGGTGGCCGGGCCGAGGTGGTGCTCGCCCCGGGCGGTCTCCACCACCATCGAGTCGTCCGGGCCGTCCTGCTCCCGCGGCTCCCCCGGCCAGGGCTCCGGCTGCTGCGCGACCCAGCGCCCGGTCGCTTCGTCGTAGCGGGCCTGCTGGACGACCGCGCCGCACCCGTCGATGGCCCGCACGACGTCGGCCCGCCCGTCGTCGTCCTCATCGGTGTAGGCGAAGAAACCGTCCTCGGTCATCACCACGGCGGTCTCGTCGATGCCGTCGCCGTCCAGGTCGTGGTTGGCCTCGGCGGTGTACTCCTGCCCCGCGACGTCGATCTTGATGTCGCCGTCACCGGCGCCGGTCTGCTCGATGTACACCTCGTACCCCCAAAGCCGCCGATCAGCTTGCCGCCAGTTGGACGCAGCGTAACGCCCCACCGGTTCCCGCTGGGGCGAGGAAAAACCAGAACACCGGAATGGCCGGCAATTCTTCGCACCCGACAGCGGGATCGGACACGACAACCCGGAAATGTCGGAATGTCGACCTCGGAGATATCGAGTACCACCTTCCGGTTGAACGGACAATTCCCGACTTCAGCGAGAAATCGGGCGACCCTGGAACACGGCGTCACCCGCGTTCCCCCGGAAGGGTCGAAGAAACCGGCACCGCGGGCGGGGCGGAATCCCGCAATCGGCGGATCTGCCCCAGCAGGTGCTCCGCCTTCCGGCGCCCCGAAGCGGTTTCCGCCAACCGCCGCTGCACGGCCTGCAGCCGCCGCTGGCGTTCCGCGGCGTCCATCCGCAGCGCCTTGTCCACCTGCTTCAACTCGGCCTCGATCGCCTCGATGCGCCGCCCCAGCGCTTCGTCCAAGGCCAGGGAGAGCTGCTGCTCGGCTTCGATCAGTTGTTCAGCGACCACCTGTTCCAGGGTGGACTTGGCCTCGGAGACCACTTCGGTCAGCCACTGCTTGAGGTGCTGCTTGTCCGCGGCGTGCTTGCGCACCCGGGCCATCCACCACCCGGCTCCCAGGCCGAGCCCGATCGTCACCGGCAGCACGATCGGGCTCAACGCCCCGACCCCCAGCCCGGCCAGTGGCAGGACCGCTGCGCGACCGAGCCCGAGCCCACCGGAGACCCCCAGGAAGACCAACAGCTTGTCCTCCGCGGTCGGCGGCCGGCGGTCCGGCTGCCGCAGTTCGATCGGCGCCTGCGCGCCCCGGGCGAACTGGGCGCGGACCACCTTCAACTCCTCGGCGGAGAACAGGTCGGCGAAGGCCTGCTCGGCGACCTGGGACAACCGGCTGGACAGCTGGGCGGAGATCCGGCTGGACACCAGCTGCAGCGCCGCGTCCACGTGCGGCGCCATCCCGGCGAGCTGGTCCCGATCCGCGGTGTCGATGGCCCGGCGGAACCAGTTCTGCACCCCGCGGATCTGCCGGCTCACCTCGTGCCCCAGCTCCACCCGGGCCCGCTGCACTTCTCCGCGCAGCTTGAGCTGCCACCCCCGGGTGGACGACCGGCGGGCAGCGCTCAGCTCGTGCCGCCGGCGGCGCAGATCGGCGGCCTCGCCCTCGCCGGTGGCCAGGGCGCGCTCCTCGGCCGCCAGTTCGGCCTCCAGCTCCTCCGCCGCCGTGATCAGGGCGCGCAGGGTGTTGGCCTCCCCCAACATCGCTGCCCGGCCGCCGACCAGCCGCTCCAGGTCCGCGCGCAGCCGGTCGATCCCCGAGTTGGTCCGCAGCACGTCGGCCGCCTGCTCGGTGGGGGCGTTCTCCGCCAGCTCGTGCAGTCGGGCCGACACCGGGGAGAAGGGGGCTCCGGCGAAGCGGGGGGCGTGCTCGGCCAGCAACCGCTGGTCCTCGGCGAGGATCTGCCGCCACCCCCGGTAGCGGTCGGTCTTGGTGAGCGCGAAGACGACCGTTTCCACGCGTTGTGCGGCTTTCTGCAGGAATTCCAGTTCACCGCGGGAGAACGGAGCCGAGGAATCCACAGTGAACAAGAGTGCGGTGGCCGATTCGGCCGCGTCCAGCGCCAGCTCCCCGTGCAGTTCGTCCAACCCGCCAACGCCCGGTGTGTCCACAATGGTCATGTTTTCCAAAGAGGACAGCGGGGCGCCGACGCGGACGCAGCGCGGCGGCAGCTGATCACCCGACCGATCGCCGGCCAACACCCGGTCCGGCAACTCCGAGAGCTCCAACCGGACCTCCCCGGAACCGGACCAGGCGTGCGCCTCCCACTGCTGGGCGTGCTCGAACCGCACGTGCACCGCGGTGGCGGCAGCCGCGTGCACAGGCGACAGGCCGGGTTCCCCCACCAGCGCGTTGACCAGCGCGCTCTTGCCCCGGTCGGTCTCCCCGACCACCACCACGGTCGGCGTCCTGGGCCGTTGCCGACGGGCCCGCTCCACCCAGTCGGCCGCGTGCGGAGCCGCCTCCCGCAACAGGGCGAACAACCCGTCCCTGACCTGCTTGACCTGCTGCGGCAAGCTCTCCGCCGCCGCGCTGCCCGCCGGGTCCATGGCCGCTCCCGTCAACTCCACCGGATCGGCGGCTCGTCGGCGCGACCTCAGCCCTGGAACTGGTAGACCACCACCACCGGCGGCCGCAGCAGCCGACCGCGGTCGGCGAAACCGACGAGCTCGATGTCCGCGACGATCCCGTGCAATTCCGGATCATCGGTGGGAACTGTACCGCCGGCCTCGTGCCAGGCCGGGTCGAAACGGCAACCGACCGGGCGCAGCACCGACACCCCGACCCCCCGCAAACCGTCCACCACCCGCTCGGCGACACCGGCGCTGCGGGCCCGGTCGATCGCGTACACGCACAGCTCGATCAACGTCGTCCGCTCCGCCAACGCCCGGTCCAACGCTCCAGCGACCTGGCCGGTCATGGTGGTCATGGCAACCGCCTCGAAACTCCGGTGACTCTGCGCCGCGTGCACCGGTTCCGACGCAGCAGCTCCCCGGCCGGTTCCGGAAAACCCCCACCGGTGGGTCACTCACCCGACCGCAGCCGCTGCCACAGCAGGAAGTAGGCCCGGTGCACCACGTGCGCCACCCGGCTCTGCGCCGGGGTGGCCCCGAACGAGGCGAACGCCCGCCACCAGTTGGCCCGCTCCAGCGCGCTCTCGGCCAGCTCGGCGGAACTCCGCCCGGGCAACCCGAGCTGCTCGGCAGCGCTGCTGCCGCTGCCGACGCGCAGCACTTCCGCGGCCAGGTCCGCCGGGAAGTTCGCCTGACCGGAACTCACCAGCGTCAGCGCCTCCAGCACGCGGAACTGGTGCGACTCCGGCCTGGCCAGCAGCGCCTCGATGGCGTCCCGCACCAGCTGCTGCTCCGCCGGGTCCCCGGAGGACTCGGCCAGGGCGGAGATCGACCCGAGCGCGGCGGCCGCCTTGATGCCGTCGGCCCGGGACCGGAACAGCGAGTTCACCTTCCCCAGCACGGCCGCCATCCCGGAGTCCTCCAGCAACTTGCGCCGCAACTGACCTGCGGTGATGTCCGGCTGCGCGGTGATCGCCGCCAGCGCGCACCGCACCCCGTGGAGGTCCAGCCGCTCCAGCAGCCGGGTGCGCACCCCGATCGGCACCGCGCAGTCCCAGCTGGTGAACAGGTCCGGCGAGAGCAGCATGGTCTCCCGAGCGGACTCCTCCAGCTCGGCCAACTGGCGCAGGGCCTCGGCGTCCTCCTCGGTGAACCCACCGGTCTCCGCGGTCTCGGCGAGCAGGCCGATCACCGGCAGCACACCGGCCACCCGGGGGGAGAGCAGCTCCTCCTGGTGGGCGGCCAGCAGCGCGGCCGCTCGCCAGACGTCGCCGTCGGCACCCGGCACCGAGTCCGGTTCGACCGTGTCGGCTTTGTTCAGCAGCGCCACCACGTTCCCCGGTCCGGCCTGGCGGCCCGCGGTCGCCGCCTCGAACGCCGCCAGGACCTGCTCGTCATCGGCCCGCGCGGTTTGGGTGAGCACGTAGAGCACCGCTTCGGCCCCCGCCACCGCGCTGCGGGAGACCGGGTCCAGCTGCTCCGCGCCGAGCAGTTGTCGCGACCGCGCCGACGAAGCGTCGTCCAGCGATTCCAGCCCGGGCGTGTCGATCACGGTGAGGTCCCGCAGGACCGCGTTGGTCAGGTAGACCTCGAGGTGCGAGATCCGGGCCGGCTCCACGCCCAGCTCGGCGGGGATGGCCCCGCTGGGGTCGAACGGCACGGTCTGCTTGCCCCCGTCGGTGCGGACGACCTCGATGCGGTCCACCGTGCCGTACTGGAAGCGGGTCACCAGCCGGGTGCACTCGCCCACCGAAGTGGGCGCGACCCGGCGCCCGATCAACGCATTGACCAATGTGGACTTACCGGCTTTGATCCGCCCGGCCACCACCACCTGCAGCGGAGCGGCCAGTCGGCGCAGCACTTCCCCGAAACCGACAGCGGTGCGCTCGCCCATCCGCGGTCGCAGCGCGATGCACATCCGGGCGACCGCGGCCGAGAGCGGACCCGCCCAGCACTGAGGACCGGGTACGTTACTCACCGCCACCTCTCTGCTGCACAGCGTTGGCCACCACATCCTGCCACGCAGCGGTGCGGGATGATTTCGGCGCTGGTGGGCGTTGCAACCGGTGCCCACCGTTTGCGTGGTGTTCTCCCGCCCGTTGCGGGAGGTGCGGAACGTCTTGGTGGAGTCCCCATCCGGAAAGCGCCTAACCTACAGCAGTGACCGCATCGACTTGGAAACCTCAGCTCGTGGCCCTCGACGTGGACGGGACCCTGCTGGATCCGGCGACGCACCGGATCTCCCCCGCTGTCCGGGAAGCCGTGCACCGGGTGCTGGCCGCCGGCAGCCAAGTGGTCATCGCCACCGGGCGCAGCCAGCTGGCCACCTTGCCGATCCTGCAGGAACTCGACCTGACCAGCGGTGTTTCGCTGTGCTCCAACGGTGCGGTGGTGTTGGACGCGGCCACCCGGGAGGTGCTGTCGACGGAGACGTTCGACCCCGGACCGGCGGTGGCCAAGCTCCAAGAACTGTTCCCCGGCGTGCTGCTGGCCGCCGAGGAGCTCGGCGCCGGGCACCTGGTGACCGGCCGGTTCGACGACCACCTGCTGGTGGGGCCGCAACACCCGGTCTCCCCGCACGAGCTGGGCGAGCGCCGGGTACCGCGGCTGATCGCCCACTGGAAGGGGCACACTCCCGCCGAGATGGCGGACGTGCTGGCCACCGCCCAGCTGCCGGCGTGCACGTGGACGCTGGACCACACCGAGGCCTGGCTCACCCTGGTCCCGACCGGTGTCTCCAAGGGAGTGGCGCTGGAGAAGCTGGCGGCGGAAATGGGGATCACCCGCGAGGACGTCCTCGCCGCCGGGGACGGCAGCAACGACGTGCAGATGCTGCGCTGGGCCGGGCACAGCGTCGCGATGGGCCAAGCCCCGCACGACATCCGCGCGGTGGCCGACGAGACCACCGCCAGCGTGGACCAGGACGGACTGGCCCTAGCCCTGAACCGCTGGTTCCGGTGAACATCCGGGAGAAACCCTGAGGTGGCGCTCCCCGCGGAGCGGTTGACTCCTTCCACGGCTGCGCGCACCACGCGCGGCAGCTGCCGAATTCGGCCCGCTCGGGCCCGAAGTCACCGCACGGGAGTGGAGATGATCGAGGCAATAAGCCTCACCAAGAGATACGGCCGCAAAACCGCGGTGGAAGAGCTGAGCTTCACCGTCCAACCCGGAGTGGTCACCGGTTTCCTCGGCCCGAACGGTTCGGGGAAGTCCACCACCATGCGCATGATCCTGGGCTTGGACCACCCCACCAGCGGAGAAGCGCGGATCGCCGGGAAGCGCTACCGGGAGCTGAAGCACCCGCTGCGCACGGTGGGCGCCCTGCTCGACGCGAAGTGGGTGCACCCGAACCGCACCGCGTGGAACCACCTGCACTGGATGGCGCGTTCCAACCGCATTCCCCGCCGGCGGGTCGACGAAGTGCTCGCGTTGACCGGTTTGGAGGGCGTGGCCGACCGCAAGGCCGGTCAGTTCTCGCTCGGCATGGCGCAGCGGTTGGGCATCGCCGCCGCGCTGCTGGGCGATCCGGAAGTCCTGCTGTTCGACGAGCCGGTGAACGGCCTGGACCCGGAGGGCATCCACTGGCTGCGGCAGCTGCTGAAGAACCTGGCCGCGTCGGGGCGCACCGTGTTCGTCTCCAGCCACCTGCTCTCGGAGATGGCGCAAACCGCCGACCAGCTGGTGGTCATCGGGCGCGGGAAGCTGCTCACCCAGTGCAGCACCGAGCAGTTCGTGTCCGCGGCGGCACCGCAATCGGTGCTGGTGCGGACTCCCGACGCGGAACTCCTCCAGCGCGTCGCCGCCGCCGAGGGGCTTCCGGCGCAGGTCGGCAGGTCCGGGGAGCTGCTGTTCCGCGAAGCCACCGGGGAGCGGATCGGTGAGCTGGCCGCGCAGCACGGGATCCGGCTGCACGAGCTGACCCCGCAGCGCGGCTCGCTGGAGGAGGCCTTCATGCGGTTCACCGGGAACGCGGTGGAGTACCAGGCGAGCGCGCTGACCGGAGCGGGGGTGGCGGAATGACGTTGTTGGCGACTGAGCGCATCAAGCTCTTCTCCACCCGTTCGATGTGGTGGTGCGCGTTCCTGGCGGTGGGCATGAACCTCGCCTACGCGGTCCTGCTGGTCTCCCAAGCGGATGGTCCGGTGGAGGTGCCGGACACCCAGCGGGGCACCATGTTCGCGATGATGGTGGTCCAGGTGCTGGCCGCGCTGTCGGTGACCACCGAGCACCGCTTCGGCACCATCAGCACGACCTACCAGGCGGTCCCCAACCGGGTGGCCGTGCTGCTGGCGAAGACCACTGTGGTCGCCGCGGTGGCGTTCGTGATCGGGGAGCTCGCCTCGTTCGCCTCGCTGGGCGCCGGTGTCGTGCTGTCCCCGGGATCACCGCTGGCCATCGACAGCGATGCGGATCTGCGCAGCACCGCCGGAACCGGTCTGGTGTTCGCGCTGGCCGCGGTGCTCGCGGTGGCGGTGGGCAGCCTGGTGCGGCACACCGCCGGCGCGGTGACGCTGCTCCTGCTGTGGCCCCTGCTGGCCGAGCCGCTGGTCGCCGCGGTACCGCAGATCGGCATGCAGGTGTACCGCTGGATGCCGTTCGTCATGGCGAACCACTTCCTCGACGCTCCGCGCTCCTTGTCGGGGATGCCGTTCGGGCCGTGGGCTTCGCTGGTCTACTTCGCCGCCGTGGCTTTCGGAGCACTGGCGATCGCGGCCGTGGTGGGCCAGCGCCGGGACGCTCGGTGAGCTCACCGGCACGCGAGGTGGGCGGCGAAGGGCAAACCTCAATGATCAACACAGCGAAGCTCCTGCTGGGAGCCCAGATAGCAAAACGTTACCGAACCCCGCGGAGAGCCTTGTCACGTCAGTAGATAGGATCGACCGCAAGATCGAGCCACTGGTGCCGATCGTCGTCGCGGCCGGAGGACCGGCCGATCAGTGTCCACAGCAGACACTCCAGGTGCGGCACCGGAAACCATGGTCGACCGACTGCAACAAAGCGCTCGGGGGCGCTAGCGGTCGGGACGGGGGAGGGCCCGGGCTGTCATTCGGGGGACGGCCCGGGCCCTTGTGCGTTCACCGCCCCGGTGGTCATATCGACGGCCGGACCACCAGGACCGGGCAAGCGGCGTGCCGCACGCACTGCTCGGCCACCGAGCCCAGCAGCAGCCCGGCGAAACCACCGCGACCGCGGTGACCGACGACGAGCAGCTCCGCCCCGCGCGCGGCTTCCAGCAGCGCTTGCGGGGGCGGGGAGTGCACGATGTGGAGGTTCACCTCGACGCCCGGATCATCCCCGAGCCGCTTCTGCACGATCCGTTCGGTGTCCTCCCGGACGGCCCGGTGGAACTGCTCCACACTGGGCATGGTGTTCGGCGGGCATTCCGCCGGGCGCGGGGCCGTGCGGATGCTCCACGCGCGCACCACGTGCAGCGGCGCGCCGCGAGCCTTGGCCTCGTCCGCCGCGACCTGCAGGGCCCGTTTGGACGATGCCGAACCGTCCACGCCCACCACCACGCCGCCGGCGGTGTCCCCGCGGAATGTCTGCTCTCCCACACCCCCATTGGATAAGCTGGGCAGTTTTTTGTCCAGTTAGCGTGCTTCGCACTGTTTTTCGACAATCATAGTGATTTTTGCCACAAAAGCACTTTTTGTGCCATACTTTGGCCCACCTGGTGGTAATGCATGGAGTACGGGCGTGTCTCTGCCAGCGTTGCCCGAGGCATGTCGCCGGCCGAGGCGAGCTCAGCGGCTCGCAACTTTCTCAACAGCAAATGGGGTGAGCCACATGGTGCGTTCAACGGAATGCTCGCGGACCGAGGCAGGACCCACCGGTGTGCGCGCTCGAGGTTCACTGAGCGACGTCCAGCTCGAACCAGTTCCAGGCCTGGAGTGGTCGCTGGCCACCGAAGCTCACCCACCCACCGAACAACAAGCCGTCTCCCCCGCCGCGCTGCGGCGGAGCTGGATCCACACCGCCGCCGAGGACAAGGTCCTGGACCTGTACCGCGAGCTGGGCGGCTCGTCCTCCCAGCTGCCCGCGCCGTGGTGGTTGCGGGCGCTCGACCGCGGCACCCTGCCCTCCCGGCAAGCCGCGTTCGACTTCGAAGACCAGGTCCACGCGGTGCTGCGCGACCGCTCCGGTTGGGTCTTCGTCCCCTGGACGGAGGTCGGGGAAACCGGCTATTGGGAGTACGCCCCTTCCGACCGGGAGCCGATGAAGAACCCGACCACGATCACCCTCACCGACGAGCACCCCGGCTGGCTGAACGTGATCCCGGCGTACCGCGACACCCAGCCGCTGCCGATGCCGCTGGACGGGGTGAGCGGACTGCTGGCAGCGCTGCCGCAGATCGAAGCCTGGTGAGCCGGACCTCCACAAGCGCCCGCCCCGGCCGCTGCACGGGGCGGGTTTGCCATACTGGCTGCTTGTGAACTCGTCTGACCAGCAGATTCCCCATCGCCGCACGGTCGTCAGCTACGTCCAGCGGGGCGGGCGGATGACCACCGGGCAGCAGCGGGCCTGGGAGCGGCACTGGCTGCGCATGGGTGCCGAAGTCAGCTCGCTGCCGGAGGGGGAGCTGGACTTCGAGTCCTGGTTCGGCCGGCGCGCCCCGGTGGTCCTGGAGATCGGCTCGGGCATGGGGGAGACGACCGCCCAGCTCGCCGCGGCGCAGCCGGAGGTCAACTACCTGGCGGTCGAGGTCTACAAGCCCGGACTGGCCCAGTTGATGCTGCGAGCGGAGAAGCTGGGGCTGACGAACCTGCGGCTGATCCGCGGGGACGCCCTCGACCTGCTGCGCGAGCACATCGCCCCGGACTCGCTGGCCGAGGTGCGCATCTACTTCCCCGACCCCTGGCCGAAGAAGCGGCACCACAAGCGCCGACTGGTGCAGCCGGCCAACGTGGACCTGATCAGCTCGCGGATCGCTCCCGGTGGCGTCCTGCACCTGGCGACGGACTGGGAGAACTACGCCGAGCAGATGATGGAGGTCTGCCAGGCCGAGCCGCGCTTGCGGAACCGGTACGCGGACGAACCCGGCGGTTGGGCGCCGCGCCCGGAGTGGCGACCGATCACCAAGTTCGAGGCCCGGGCGCAGGAAGAAGGCCGGGTCGTGCACGACCTGATCTTCGAACGGATCTGAGCAGCGGACCGCGCGACTCGCTGACCAGCCCCGCCAGCCGTCCACAGTGGATACCATGTGGACAGCAGCTGCGGCGGCGCACCGCCGAGGCCGAGGAGGGCGACCGCAGTCCGACGTCCTCCGCGCGGACCGTCAGTCGCCGGCCCGGCGAGCGGCGCAGTACTCCTGCAGGTCGGGCAGCACCGAACTGAGCGCCATCAGCAGCAGCACGACCAGCGCCACGGCAGCGCCGATGGTGGCGAACACGTCGAACAACATCTGGTGGCCTCCTCGCCTCACCCAACCGCCACCAATAGTCCCTTTTGTGGTCGTATTTCCGAATCGGCCATTGTGGTGCTCTCTCGCCGGAACCACCGCTGCCCGGAAGGCCGGCGGACTCCTCCAGCTCCGATCGGGTGACCAGCCGCTCCCGGCCCTGCGGCACAATGCGGGACATGCCGACCGCACTCCGCCTGCACGCCCCGCTGGTACTGCCCTGCGACGCCGAGTGCTCCCTGGTCCGGGACGGCGTGGTGGACATCGGCGACGACGGGCGCATCACCCACTGCGGCCCCGCCGCGAGCGCCCCGCAACTGCCCGCGGGGGCACCGGTGCGCGAGTGCAGCGGCATCCTGCTGCCAGGTCTGGTCAACGCCCACGCCCACAGCCCGATGACCCTGTTCCGCGGGATGGGCAGCGACCTGCCGCTGCTGCGCTGGCTGCGCGAGGTCATCTGGCCGGCGGAAGCCCGACTGCGCGAGCAGGACATCCGGGACGGAATGCGGTTGGGCTGCGTGGAAATGCTGCAGAGCGGCATCACCACCACCTCGGAGATGTACTTCTCCGGAGAAGCCATCGCCGAAGCGGCGCTGGACGTGGGCACCCGCGTGGTGCTGGCCGCGGCCGTCATCGACAACCCGGCCCTGGGCAGCTGGCAGAAGATGCTCCAGGGCATCGACGCGTGGATCGACACCGACGGGCTGCGGTTCGGCCCGCACCAGCAGATCGAACTCGCCTACGGCCCGCACGGGGCCTACACGCTCCCGGCAGAAGCGCTGCGGGCGATCGGCGAAGCCGCCCAGGAACGCGGCGCCCTGGTGCACACCCACGTCGCCGAGACCCTCGGGGAGGACGCCGCGCAGCGCGCCGAGTACGGCTCCGTGCCGGCGATGCTGGAGCAGCTCGGGGTGCTGGGCGGGCGGGTGCTCGCCGCCCACTGCGTGCACCTGTCGGACAGCGACATCGCCCTGCTCGCCCGGCACGACGTGGGGGTGGCGCACTGCCCGGGCTCGAACACCAAACTGGCTTCCGGCGCCGCCCGGCTCACCGACATGCTGGCCGCGGGGCTGCCGGTCGGCCTCGGCACCGACGGCCCGTCCAGCAACGACGACCTGGACCTGTGGGCGGAGATGCAACTGGCCGGGCTGGTGGCGCGCCTGGCCACCGGGGACGCCACCGCGCTGACCGCCCGCCAAGCCCTGCTGGCCGCCACCCGGGGCGGCGCGGCCGCCCTGCACCGGGACGACATCGGGGCCCTGGAACCGGGCCGGTGGGCCGACATCGCGCACTTGGACGCGGACACCCCCGCGTTCGCCACCGGTTTGGACGCCCCGGACGAGCAAGTCCTGGCCAACGTGGTGTGGGCGGCCGGCTCCCGCCACGTCCGGGACGTCTGGCTGGCCGGTGAGCTGGTGCTCAGCGACGGCGAACCCACCCGGGTGGACCGGCGGGAAGTGCAGGCAGCGGCCCGCGCGGCCGCCCAGCACATCCGCGGCTGAACCGCTTACGCCGTCGGCCGGATGACGATCTCGGTCAGGTGGGCGTCCCGGGACGCGCGGATCGCGGAAACGATCGGCTCGGCCACCGACTCCGGCCGCAGGTAGCGGTCCGGCTCGTACTCGCCGCCCTCCTGCTCGCGGACGCTGCGCTGCATGTCGGTGGCGGTGCGACCGGGGAACACGGAAGTGACCCGCACCCCGTTGGCCGCCTCCTCGGCCCGCAGCACGTCCGCGAACGCGCGCAGCGCGAACTTGCTGGCCGCGTACGCGCCCCAGTTCGGCTTGGCGTTCAACCCCGAACCGGAGTTCACCAGCACCACGTGACCGGACGCGGCCCGCAGCGCCGGCAGCAGCCGGCGGGTGAGCTCGGTGACCGCGAACAGGTTCACCTCGAAGGTGCGGCGCCAGGAGTCGGCCGGGCTGTCGGCCACCTTGCCCAGCTCGACCAGGCCGGCGCTGTGCACCAGCACGTCGAGCCGGTCGATGCCGGCGACCGCCTCGGTGACCGCCTCCTCGTCGGTGATGTCCACCGGCCAGGGTTTGGCGTTCGGCAGCTCATCGGCCAAGGCTTGCAAGGACTCCTGGTCGCGCCCGCCGAGAAGCAGGTCGTGCGTGTCGGCGAGCATCCTGGCGACAGTGGCACCGATGCCCCGTGAAGCACCGGTGACCAGGGCGAATGGGCGTTCTGGCATGCCTCAACCGTATCGAGAAAGACATCGGCGCCCGGTACCAGGTCGATTTCACAACGTGGGCCAGCACTTGACCCGCGGCGGCACGGCGTTCTTAGGTACCCGGGTGAGCCACGTCAGAACCACCGGGCCCGACAGCCGAGTGCTGCGCAAGGTCGCGTTCCGGCTGATGCCGTTCCTGTGCCTGCTGTACTTCGTCAACTACTTGGACCGGGTGAACATCGGCTTCGCCGGTCCGAACGGGATGAACGACGAGCTCGGCATGACCGCGACCGTGTTCGGGTTCGCCTCCGGCATCTTCTTCCTGGGCTACCTGGTGCTCGAAGTGCCCAGCAACCTGGCCCTGCACAAGTTCGGCGCCCGCAGGTGGCTGGCCCGCATCATGATCACCTGGGGCATCGTGGCCACCGCGATGGCCTTCGTCCCCAACGCCACCACCCTGGTGCTGCTGCGCTTCCTGCTGGGGGTCGCCGAAGCCGGCTTCTTCCCCGGGATCATCCTCTACCTGACCTTCTGGTTCCCGGCCGCGCAGCGGGCCAAGGCCGTCGCGCTGTTCATGGCCGCGGTACCGGTCTCCAGCGCGATCGGCGCGACCGTGTCCAGCCTGCTGATCAGCGGCGGCGAAGGCGCCTTCGGCCTCTCCGGGTGGCGCTTCATGCTCCTGGTGGAGGGCATCCCGGCCATCCTGCTGGGCGTGCTCACCTGGTTCTACCTGACCGACCGGCCGGAGCAGGCGAAGTGGCTGGAGCCCGAGGAACGCCAGTGGCTGGCCGAGCAGCTCGCCGCTGAACAGCGGCAGACCGAGACCGAGCACCACTGGCCGCTGCGCAAGGCCTTGACCCACCCGCGCATCCTGGCGCTCGCCTTCGTCTACTTCGGAATCGCCTACGGGCTGTACGCGCTGGGCTTCTTCCTGCCCACCATCATCGCCGGGTTCGAGCAGCAGTACGGCACCGAGCTGTCCACGGTGCAGGCCGGGCTGGTGACCGCGGTGCCCTACGTGGTGGGCGCGCTGCTGATGGTGCTGTGGGCGTCCCACGGGGACCGCACCGGGGAACGGGTCTGGCACGTGGCCGCACCGATGCTGCTGGGCGGGGTGAGCATCCCGGTCGCGCTGCACATGAACTCCCCGCTGACCGCGATGGTGGCGGTCACCCTCTGCGCGATCGGGGTTTGCGCGGCGCTGCCCACCTTCTGGGCGTTGCCGAGCAACTTCCTGACCGGCGCCGCGGCGGCCGGCGGCATCGCGCTGATCAATTCGCTGGGCAACGTCAGCGGGTTCGCCGCCCCGTACATCACCGGCGTGCTGCGCGACCTGACCGGCACCCAGCAGGCCGGGATGTGGGTGGTCGGCGGGGTGATGGTGCTGGCCGCCCTGCTGGTGGTGGCGCTGCGAGCAGCACCGCGCCCCAGCGACGACTGAACGCTCCGGGAGGCGCGGCGGGGGACTCCTGGTTCCCAGCAGTCCCCCGCGCCCGCTGGGAGGAGTTCAGCTCGCGCCGATCTCGCCGCCGTCTTCGCGCCACACCGCGACCACTGCCGGGCGGGGTCGGGAGGAACCCCCGTCCGGCCAGTGCGAAGCCGGGTTGTCGGCACTGGCCCCGTCCAATTCACCCGGGTGCTGCACGCACACCGCCACCAGGTCGTCGGTCACCACCGGACCGCAGGTCTCCGCACCGATCGGAACGGTCAGGAACTGCTTGACCTTGCCGCGTTCCGGTCCGGTGACCGGCACCGCGAACAGGCCGTCGTTGGACCCCAATTCGTTGCCGTCGGTGGTGATCCACAGGTTGCCGTGCCGGTCGAAGGCCACGTTGTCCGGGCACGAGATCGGGCTGACCTGCGACTTGTCGAACCCGCCGAAGTAGGTGCCCGGGTCCTGCGGGTCCCCGCACACCAGCAGCAGGTTCCAGCGGAACTCCCGACCGGTCGGGTCGTCGTCGATCTCCAGCACGTGACCGTGCTTGTTGTGCACCCGCGGATTGGCCTCGTCCGGACCGGCGTTCCCAGCGGCACCGCGGTTGGAGTTGTTGGTCAGCGCGCAGTAGACGCGGCCGTTGACCGGGTTCGGCTCGATGTCCTCGGGGCGGTCCATCTTGGTCGCCCCGACCCTGTCCGCCGCCTCCCGGGTGAACACGTACACCTCGTCCGCGCTCATCCCGGGCACGAACGACCGGTTCCCGCTGGCCAGCGGGATCCACTCGCCGGTGCCGTCGAAGGCGCCGTCGGACGGCAGCTCGCCGCTGCCGTCGATCTCCTCCTCCGGGCTGTTGCCGGTGAACCGGGCGACGTAGAGGGTGCCCGAGTCCAGCAGCGCCATGTTGTGCCGCCGGGCGTGCGCGCTGCGCCCCGGCTTGACCTTGCCGTTGGAGACGAACTTGTAGATGTACTCGAACCGCTCGTCATCCCCGGAGTAGGCGACCACCCGGCCGTCCTCGGCGATCGTGACGGAGGCGCTCTCGTGCTTGAACCGCCCCAGGGCGGTGTGCTTGACCGGGGTGGAGTTCGGGTCGTAGGGGTCGATCTCCACGATCCACCCGAACCGGTTGGACTCGTTGAGCTCCTCGCCGACGTCCCAGCGGGAGTCGAAGCGCTCCCACTTGCGCTCGCTGGGGCCACCGGAGATGCCGTAGCGCTCCAACCGCCGCTTGGCCACCGGGTCGGTGATCCGGTCGGCGTTGGCGAAGTACTGGTGGACGTTCTCCTCACCGGACAGCACCGTGCCCCACGGGGTGACACTGCCGGAGCAGTTGTTCTGCGTGCCCAGCACCCGGGTCCCGGTGGGATCGGCCGAGGTCTTCAGCAGGTCGCTGCCGGCCGCGGGCCCGCGCAGTTCGAACTCGGTGGTCAGCGTGATGCGCCGGTTGTACCCGCTCATCCGCGGGACGAGCCCGTCCCGCCCCCGCTCGACCAGCACCACCGACAGGCCGTGCGCGGCCCAGGCCGTCCGGACCTGCTGCTCGGTGGGGTTCTCCTCGTCGTAGCCGGGGAACATGTGCGATTCGGTGGTGTACTCGTGGTTGACCACCAGCAGGTGCTTCCGGCCGTGCGGGTCCAGCGGGAGCAGTCCGGCGAAGTCGTTGTTGTAGCCGAACTGCTTCTCCTGCGCCTCCGGCGTCTGGTCGTCGAAGTCGAACTCCGGCGCGCCCGGCAGCACCGGGTCACCCCACCGGATCACCAC